>NZ_CAKAKP010000001.1:0-300000 GCF_916700555.1 Streptococcus sp. Marseille-Q5112 | reverse complement strand
AATCAGGGCTTGTACACCGTCCCAACCATGGGTTGGAATGTCTGGCTCTTCTGTCTGGATTGCCATCAGATGGCCCGTGGCTCCTATACTTGCTCCCATTAGCATGAGAGAAAAGAGAATAAATTCTGTAATCCAGAATCCTTTGGAACGGAAAAGACGGTAAAAGTCTGCTTGAATGGTATGTATCATGATTGTCCTCCTATTCGACCAATTGAGTGAAGTATTCTTCTAGGTTTTGACGGGCATAGTAAATCTCGTCAATGGCAACATCTGCCAAGGTTAAGTCCTTAAGAATCTGTTTGACATCTTGTTCCTGACCAAAGATATGAATTTCATTTTCTGGATTAACAACCTTGAACTGGAGCTGGATTTGTTCTTTCAATACTTGGCAAGCTTTCTCTTTGTCAGCTGTCTTAAGCACAATATAATCCTCACTTAGTGTTTCAAATTCAGCTTTGCTGATTTCACGGATAATCTTTCCTTGATCTAAAATACCAAAGCGATTAGCTACGAGGTAGAGTTCTGACAAGATATGGCTAGAGATGAGAATGGTTATCCCTTTTTCTTGATTGAGTCGTTGAATCATTAATCGAAATTCTTTGATACCGATTGGGTCGAGACCATTGATAGGTTCATCTAAGATCAGGAAGTCTGGTTTAGATAGGAGGGCAATGGCGATACCAAGTCTTTGCTTCATTCCTAGCGAGAAATCACGAAAGACTTTTTTACCTGTATCTGCCAAACCTACATAGTCCAGCGTTTCTCGAATGACTTGATCAGCATTTGGAATATGACGAATCATACAGTAATATTTCAAATTTTGATAGGCTGTTAAGTGATTATGAGCTACAGGTGATTCTATCACTGAACCTACTCGAGATAGAGCCTTGGTCCACTCATTTTCCGTTTTGCTGGAGAAGAGAGAAATAGTTCCTTTATCCGCAAAGAGTAGTTGCGTAATGATTTTTATCAAGGTGGTCTTCCCAGCTCCGTTCTTCCCGATAAGTCCATAAATATCTCCCTCTCTTATCGTTAGATGAAGATCCTGAAGAATAGCTTGTTTGTTAAAGTTTTTGGACAATCCATGAATGTCGAGTACTGTTTTCATGATTCTCTCCTTTTGATTTATTTTGTTAACTTTAGTATAAAGTATAGAAATCAAAGAAAGCTCAAGGATTTCTAAAGAGTTTCTAAAGTTTTAGGAATTCTTAAATATCAAAACCCAGTTGACACGAACTGGGCTTCTTGATTATAAAATATATTTCTCAATGGCACGCGCAACGCCGTCTTCTTCGTTGCTTGCTGTAACGGCATCAGCTAGGGATTTGACATAATCGCTGGCATTTCCCATTGCAATCCCAAGCCCTGCAAACTGGAGCATTTCGATATCGTTATTAGCATCGCCCATGGCCATAATTTCTGAGGAATCAATCTTCAAAATCTCAGCTAGTCGTGAAAGAGCAGTAGCCTTTGTCGTTCCAAGTGGCATAGCTTCATAAATGACTGGCTGCGAACGAACTCCACTAAATCGTTGGCAGAGTTCCTCAGCAAAACTCTGCTCAAAATCGTCTGTTTGTTCTTTTGTTCCCAAAAACATACCTTGGAACATACGATACTTGCCACTGGTCGCTTCCTCAAGGGAAATTTCAGTCAGGTCTGAAAAGACTAGTTTAGCATCATTTTGGATAACTTGATTGGGCTTGCCACCGAGGACAAAATAATGTTCCTCATCAAAAAGAGTCAACTGAACATCACTTTTTTCAGCTAGGTCATAGAGATATTCGATATCAGCTGGACTCAGTTCTTGCCAATCAACCAGACTCCAATCACTTGTCTGGTGAGTTGAGCAACCGTTGTTAACAATCACATACTCATTCTGGAGATCAAGACCCAGTTTTTGATAGTAGGGGAGGACGCCAAAAAGCGGGCGACCCGTACAGAGAACTAGTTTGACACCTTTTTCAATAGCTTGGTGAATAGCAGTAATATGAGCTTGTGGGATTTCCTTGGCTTCATTGAGGAGGGTTCCGTCCATATCCAAGGCTAGTAGTTTAATCATAAGACTTCCTTTTCTATGTGTTTTGCTTTTATTATAGCATATCGACTATAAAATGTCTGACAGAATTGTAAAATTCAAGCTTCCTTTTCTTGAAAAAGAAAATAAAATCTTATATAATATGTATACTTAATATTTAAGGAGAAATAATGTCAAAGTATCACTTTAATTCAATTTACAAAAATGATGAAACAGAGTCTACAGGTCTTCTTTTCATTAAAGTTTACAACAAATGGGAAAGTAATTTAAAAAGAGTTTTGAAATCGGTTGGCCTCACTTTGCCTCAATTTATCGTTTTAACCTCGCTCTTGTTTTTGAACAATAGAGAGGAATATGTAACGCAAGTTGATATTGCTCGGTTCACTGGTATGGATGTCATGACGGTTTCCCAGATTGTTAGACTACTGGAGAAGAAGAACTACATTAGACGTGATCAGCATCCAAAGGATAGTCGGGCAAAACTGGTCTCAGTGACGAAGTCTGGCGCGGAGAAGGTCAATCAAGCTTTACCCTTAGTAGAAGGGATTGATGAAAAATTTTTTGAAAAACTTTCTAACGATAGAGAAAGTTTTAATCGCATGTTAGCAGTGTTGGAGGATAAAAATGCCTAGATATTGGGTCGGAGTTGTTTCGAAGAATCATGTTTTAAGAGGAGTTGAAGGGAATTTTTGTCAGGTCTGTCATGGGAAGGGTGGCCCCTTAAACCGTATGAAAAAAGGTGACTATCTTTTATACTATAGTCCAAAATACGATATGAACGGTCAGGATAAGTTACAGACTTTTGTGGCTGTAGGTAAGATTATAGACGACAAAGCCTATCAAGTAGAGCAGTTCGAAGGATTCTTTCCCTTTAGACGAAATGTTGAGTATTATCAACCAGTCAAAGATTGTTCCATAGAAATAGCCAGACAACATCCTGAATGGAAAGACTATACTTCTCGGCTTCGTTATGGACATTTTGAAGTTTCCAAAGACTTTTTCCTCTATATCTTTCATCATATGAAAGTGGATGATGAAGTATGATTGATTTGCTAGTTAAATGATTATCAACAAGAATTTTGGATTTGGACTGTGAAGCGAACTTTGCTATAATAGAGTAAGAAACTTTGATAAACCAAACGAGGCTGAGATGAAATTACTTTATACTGATATTCGGACTTCTTTGACTGAAATTCTAACAAGAGAGGCGGAGGAGTTAGTTGCTGCTGGCAAGCGGGTCTTCTACATCGCCCCCAACTCTCTTTCTTTTGAAAAGGAACGCGCCGTGCTGGAATGCTTGTCCCAGCAGGCTTCTTTTGCGATTACCGTCACGCGCTTTGCGCAGATGGCTCGTTATCTGGTCTTGAATGACCTGCCTGCCAAGACCAGTCTTGATGATATCGGTCTTGGGATGGCCTTTTATAAATGCCTTGCGGAAATTGACCCCAAGGACTTGCGTGTTTATGGTGCGATTAAGCAGGATCCTCAATTTATTCAGCAGTTGATTGAACTGTATCACGAGATGACGACTGCTCAGATGAGCTTTTTAGACTTGGAGAGTTTGGCAGATGAGGACAAGCGAGCAGACTTGCTCTTGATTTTTGAGAAAGTAACGGTCTATCTTAATCAAGGTCAGTTGGCCCAGGGAAGTCAGTTGTCTCATTTGATTGAAGCTATTGAGAATAACAAAGTAAGTAGTGATTTCACTCAAATCGCCTTGGTTATTGATGGATTTACCCGTTTTTCTGCTGAAGAAGAGCGGATTGTGGACCTACTTCACGGCAAGGGTGTTGAGATTGTCATTGGAGCCTATGCTAGTAAGAAAGCCTATACCAGTCCATTCGCTGAGGGCAATCTATACCAAGCCAGTGTGGACTTTCTCCATCATCTAGCCTCTAAATACCAAACACCTGCTCAGGATTATTCTCAAACTCATGAGAAGATGGATAGTTTTGATAAGGCCTCTCGTTTGCTGGAGTCTTCTTATGACTTTTCAGAATTAACATTGGATGTCGATGAGAAGGATCGTGAAAACTTACAAATCTGGTCTTGCTTGACGCAAAAAGAAGAGTTGGAGTTGGTAGCCCGTAGCATTCGTCAGAAATTACATGCCAATCCAGACCTGAGTTACAAGCATTTTCGTATTCTCTTGGGGGATGTAGCTTCTTACCAATTATCGCTGAAAACAATTTTTGACCAGTATCAGATTCCTTTCTATCTTGGTAGAAGCGAATCCATGGCCCACCACCCTTTGACACAGTTTGTCGAGTCTATTTTGGCTTTAAAACGTTATCGTTTCCGTCAGGAAGATTTGATTAACCTCCTCAGAACGGGTTTATATACCGACCTTAGCCAGGCTGATATTGACGCATTTGAGCAATATATCCGCTATCTTGGTATCAATGGCTTACCAGCCTTTCAGCAAACCTTTACCAAATCCCACCATGGAAAATTTAATCTTGAGCGTTTGAATGCCCTTCGTCTGCATATTTTAACACCTCTTGAAACCCTCTTTGCCAGTCGAAAACAGAAGGCTGAAAATCTCCTACAAAAATGGAATAGCTTTCTAAAAGAAAGTTCAGTGACCAAGCAGTTACAAGATTTGACAGCCACTATGGAAGCTGTAGAACAGGAAAGACAAGCCGAAGTTTGGAAGGCTTTCTGTCATGTTTTAGAACAATTTGCGACCGTTTTTGCTGGTTCACAAGTTAGTCTGGAGGACTTCTTAGCCTTGCTTCATTCCGGTATGAGTCTATCTCAATACCGTACCATTCCAGCGACAGTGGACACCGTTCTGGTGCAGAGTTATGATTTGATTGCCCCTCTGACAGCTGACTTTGTCTACGCCATTGGACTGACTCAGGACAATTTACCAAAAATTGCGCAAAATACTAGCCTTTTAACTGATGAAGAAAGACAAAATTTAAATCAAACGACCGAAGAAGGCGTTCAATTGCTGATTGCCAGCAGTGAAAACCTCAAGAAAAATCGCTATACTATGCTTTCCTTAGTCAATTCTGCCCGTAAGCAGTTGGTTTTGTCGGCTCCAAGCCTTTTTAACGAAAGTGAGAGTAAGGAGTCAGCCTATCTTCAAGAGCTGGTCCATTTTGGATTTAGCAGGAAAGAGAAGAAGATAAATCACAAAGGGCTGTCTAAGGAGGATATTGGGTCCTATCACAGTCTTTTGTCTAGTCTGGTTGCCTATCACCAGCAGGGCGAGATGAGTGAGACTGAGCAAGATTTGACCTTTATTAAGATTCTGGCGCGTGTCATGGGTAAAAAACTAGAACAGCAAGGTCTGGAAAATCCAGCCCTCCCAACCAGCCCGAGTAGCAAGCCCTTAGCCAAGGATACCCTACAAGCTCTTTATCCTACTGATCAGGAGTTTTACCTGTCTACCTCCGGTTTGACGGAGTTTTATCGCAATGAATACAGTTATTTTCTTCGCTACGTTTTAGGCTTGCAAGAAGAATTACGTCTGCGTCCTGATGCTCGTAGTCACGGAAATTTCTTGCACCGTATTTTTGAACGTGCCTTGCAGTTGCCTGATGAAGACTCCTTTGACCAACGTTTAGAACAAGCTATCCAAGAAACCAGTCAAGAACGCGAATTTGAAGCTATTTATCAAGAAAGTTTGGAAGCCCAGTTTACCAAGGAAGTTTTGCTTGATGTTGCACGGACGACTGGACATATTCTCAGACACAATCCAGCCATCGAAACCATCAAAGAGGAAGCGAATTTCGGTGGAAAAGAGCAGGCCTTTATTCAATTGGACAATGAACGCAGTGTCTTTGTACGAGGTAAGGTTGACCGCATTGACCGATTGAAAGCTGATGGGGCGATAGGAGTGGTAGACTACAAATCCAGTCTGACTCAGTTCCAGCTTCCCCATTTCTTTAATGGGCTTAATTCCCAGTTGCCAACCTATCTTGCTGCCCTAAAAAGAGAAGGGGAGCAGAACTTTTTTGGTGCCATGTACTTGGAAATGTCTGAACCCGTCCAATCTTTGATGGCGGTTAAAAGTCTGGCAGGTGCAGTAATAGAAGCCAGCAAATCTATGAAATACCAAGGACTCTTTTTAGAAAAAGAAAGCAGTCATTTGGGCGAATTTTACAATAAAAACAAGGCTAACCAGCTGACGGATGAGGAATTCCAGCTTCTGCTGGACTACAATGCCCATCTTTACAAGAAAGCAGCAGAGAAGATTTTAGAAGGTAAATTCGCCATTAACCCTTATACTGAAAATGGTAGAAGTATTGCCCCATATGTTCAGCAACATCAAGCCATTACTGGCTTTGAAGCCAATTACCATCTGGGCCAAGCCCGTTTCCTAGAAAAGTTGGACCTAGCTGATGGCAAGCGTCTGGTCGGAGAAAAACTCAAGCAAGCTTGGTTTGAAAAAATAAGAGAGGAGTTGAATCGATGAAGCCTATTCCCTTTTTAACTGAGGAAGAAATTCAAAAACTGCAAGAAGCAGAAGTAAATTCGAGCAAGGAACAGAAGAAAACTGCCGAGCAAATCGAAGCTATCTACACTTCTGGTCAGAATATCCTAGTTTCAGCATCGGCTGGTTCTGGGAAGACTTTTGTCATGGCCGAGCGTATTCTGGACCAATTGGCGCGTGGTGTCGAAATTTCTCAACTCTTTATCTCAACCTTTACAGTTAAGGCTGCTACTGAACTTAAGGAACGTTTGGAGAAAAAAATCAGCCAACAAATCCAAGAAAGCGATGATGTCGAGCTTAAACAACACTTAGGTCGCCAGCTGGCAGACCTACCAAACGCTGCCATCGGAACCATGGACTCTTTCACACAAAAATTCCTTGGCAAACATGGCTATCTGATTGATATTGCGCCTAATTTCAGGATTTTACAAAACCAAAGCGAGCAACTTCTTCTAAAAAACGAAGTCTTTCATGAGGTATTTGAAGCCCATTATCAAGGCAAACAGAAAGAGACCTTTAGTCATTTGCTGAAAAATTTTGCAGGGCGTGGCAAGGATGAACGGGGGCTGCGCCAGCAAGTCTATAAAATCTATGACTTTCTCCAATCCACCAGCAATCCTCAGAAATGGTTAAGTGAATCTTTCCTCAAAGGCTTTGAGAAAGCTGATTTTACTAGTGAAAAAGAAAAATTAACTGAGCAAATCCAGCAAGCCCTTGGGGATTTGGAAAGCTTTTTCCGTTACCATCTGGATAACGATGCCAAGGAGTTTCCAAAGGCTGCCTATTTAGAAAATGTTCAGTTGATTCTGGATGAAATTGGCTTCTTAAACCAGGAGTCCGATAATCAGGCTTTTCAAGCAGTGCTTGCGCGTGTTGTCGCAATTTCGAAAGAGAAAAACGGCCGAGCTCTGACTAATGCCAGTCGTAAGGCTGATTTGAAGCCACTGGCCGATGCCTACAACGAAGAGAGAAAGACCCAGTTTGCTAAACTAGGACAACTGTCAGACCAGATAACCATTCTCGACTATCAAGAACGTTATCATGGAGACACCTGGGAACTAGCTAAGACTTTCCAAACCTTCATGAGTGACTTTGTGGAGGCGTATCGTGAACGTAAGCGCCAGGAAAACTCCTTTGAATTCGCTGATATCAGCCATTACACCATTGAGATTTTAGAGAAATTCCCGCAAGTTCGTGAGGCTTATCAGGAGCGTTTCCACGAAGTCATGGTCGATGAGTATCAGGATACCAACCACATTCAAGAACGGATGTTGGAATTGCTGTCTAATGGCCACAATCGCTTTATGGTGGGAGATATCAAGCAGTCCATCTACCGTTTCCGTCAGGCAGACCCGCAGATTTTTAATGAAAAATTCCAACGCTATGCGCAAAATCCAAAAGAGGGCAAGCTCATTCTCCTCAAAGAAAATTTCCGTAGTAGTTCAGAAGTGCTATCAGCAACCAATGATGTTTTTGAACGCCTTATGGACCAAGAGGTCGGCGAAATCAACTATGATAACATGCACCAGCTTGTTTTTGCCAATACCAAACTGACTCCCAATCCAGACAACAAGGCAGAATTTCTACTCTACGACAAGGACGACTCTAGTGAGGAAGAAGAGAGCCAAGCAGAAACGAAATTAACAGGGGAAATTCGCTTAGTCATCAAGGAGATTCTGAAACTTCATCAAGAAAAAGGTGTTGCCTTTAAAGAAATTGCCCTTTTGACCTCTAGTCGTAGTCGTAATGACCAGATTCTCCTCGCCCTGTCTGAGTACGGGATTCCTGTCAAAACTGACGGAGAGCAGAACAATTACCTACAATCTCTAGAAGTGCAAGTCATGCTAGACACCCTTCGTGTCATTCACAATCCTCTTCAAGACTATGCCTTGGTTGCCCTTATGAAGTCTCCAATGTTTGGTTTTGATGAGGATGAGTTAGCACGTTTGTCCCTTCAGAAAGCAGAGGATAAAGTCCAAGAAAATCTCTATGAGAAACTAGTAAATGCTCAAAAACAGCCAACAAGCCAGAAAGAGTTAATTCACTCAACACTAGCTGAAAAACTAAATCAATTCATGGATATCTTGGATTCTTGGCGCTCGTATGCCAAAACGCACTCCCTCTATGACTTGATTTGGAGGATTTACAACGACCGTTTTTACTATGACTATGTTGGAGCTTTGCCAAATGGCCCTGCTAGACAAGCCAATCTCTATGCCCTAGCTCTGCGTGCTGATCAATTTGAAAAGAGCAATTTCAAGGGCTTGTCTCGTTTTATTCGTATGATTGACCAAGTCTTGGAAGCCCAGCACGATCTTGCGAGCGTGGCTGTCGCACCCCCCAAGGATGCAGTAGAACTCATGACCATCCACAAGAGTAAAGGACTGGAGTTTCCTTACGTCTTTATTCTCAACATGGATCAGGACTTCAACAAGCAAGACAGCATGTCAGAAGTCATTCTCAGCCGTAAAAATGGATTAGGTGTCAAATACATTGCCAAAATGGAGACAGGAGCAGTGGAAGCTCACTATCCTAAAACCATCAAACTCTCCATTCCTAGTCTGACCTATAGACAGAACGAAGAAGAATTACAGCTGGCAAGCTATTCTGAGCAAATGCGTCTGCTGTATGTTGCCATGACTCGAGCTGAGAAAAAGCTCTACCTTGTCGGCAAGGGTTCTCGCGAAAAGTTGGAAGCCAAGGAATATCCAGCAGCTAAAAATGGAAAACTAAATAGCAATACTAGACTTCAAGCCAAGAATTTCCAAGATTGGCTTTGGGCTATCAGCAAAGTGTTTGCAAAGGATCATCTCAACTTTAGCTATCGTTTTGTTGGAGAAGAACAGTTGACCAGAGAAGCTATCGGAGAGTTGGAAAACAAAAGCCCTCTCCAAGCTAGCTCCCAAGCAGACAATCGTCAGTCAGAAACCATTAAGGAAGCTCTTGAAATGCTGAAAGAAGTAGAAGTTTATAATACTCTTCACCGTGCAGCCATTGAACTTCCTAGTGTTCAAACCCCAAGTCAAATCAAGAAATTCTACGCACCCGTAATGGATATGGAAGGTGTCGAGATTGCAGGTCAAGGCCAGTCAGTAGACAAGAAAATAAGCTTTGATTTGCCAGATTTTTCAAGCAAAGAAAAGATAACAGGAGCTGAGATTGGTAGTGCTACTCACGAACTGATGCAGAGAATTGACCTCAGTCAGAGACCAACGCTTGCTAGCCTGACAGAAACTCTCAAACAAGTTCAAACTAGCCCAGGTGTCAGAGACAAGATCAATCTTACTAAAATTCTTGCATTCTTTGACACAGCACTCGGTCAGGAAATTCTCGCTAATACCAACCATCTTTATCGCGAGCAACCTTTCTCCATGCTCAAACGAGACCAAAAGAGTCAGGAAGACTTTGTTGTCCGTGGTATCCTTGATGGCTATCTACTTTACGAAGACAAAATTGTTCTGTTCGACTACAAGACAGACCGCTATGATGAGCCAAGTCAACTCATAGACCGTTATCGTGGTCAGTTAGCCCTATACGGAGAGGCTTTATCTCGAGCCTATTCGATTGAAAATATTGACAAATACTTAATTTTACTCGGTAAAGTCGAGGTTCAAGTTGTAAAAGTATAATCTAGAAAGGAGACCTCATGACACTTCCAGTTAGAAAATCCCTGCATGATGCGGTTTTACAGGCTTCAAAAGCTGATACTTGGGAACAAGCTACCAAGGAATGGAATGAAGTTTCCTTGATTTTTAACGGTATCGGCCGTAGCAATTGTGTCTGTGGAAATGCTATCAAATACGCCTACGAACTCTTTAACGGAGTGACTGGTCAACGACTATTTCCTATAGGTAGCGACTGCGTTCGTCATTTTCATCGATTGTCTCTTGACCAGCAACTGGAAGAGGAAGAAAAACTACTCAGAAAGGTTGAAAATCTGACCAGAAAAGCCCAGAAAAAGGAAAAAATAAAGGTCAATAAAAGTGACTTTGACGAGCGACTTCTAAAATGGCTCTGGGAAAAAGGTGTTTTCAAGCCTAATCGTGGCAATCAATTTGCACCTGATAGAGACTACCAACTCTTCCTAGAAGTCTTTCAAGGAGGAAATTGGACCAAGGCTGAGCCAAAGAAGAAGGCTCGCATGGAAGAAGTCCTTGAAAAATGCATTAAGCCCTTTTTACTTGGAAAACCAGATGATCAACTCTACCTTGTCAAGCTAGGCAAGGAGAAAATTGACTACGAACAAGAACTCCGTATCCAGGCAGAGAAAGAGCGCAAGAAGAGGGATAAAATCGCCAAGCAATATGCAGACAATCTGGTCCTAGCTATGGGTCCAGCAGAGCGGGCTTATCAAGATTACTTTGGCTTTACAGAAACCCTAACTCAAGAAGAACGCAAGTGGGAGAAAATACTTTTTGGTAAAAATCGAACAGAACGGGCTATCAAGGCCAAACAATACCAAAAAGAGCTGGAAAAAGACCAACGAATTGCAGCTCAGGATCCAATTGAAAGAAAGCAGAAGCAGACCTGGCTCCTCAATTCCTATTTTCGTGAGCTTCCTGACGAAAAATCCCGCTTTGCTCGGCTATTATTAGAATATCGAAAAAGTGGCGAAGTTCCCTTTTCAACCGCATACCTGTCAAATCATCTCGTCGACTTTTTCTATAAAATGAAAGCTTTTGAGTTTGAAATCGCACCAGAACAAGTCCGAGATTTTTTAAAAGAAAGCCTTGAGGCAGACCATCTATCCTCAGCACAGGAAAGCTGGATAGAAGGAATTCTGACAAATTGCATAGTCCCATTTTTATCTCGAATACTCATCTAAAACTAAATATATAAGTCTTAGAATTTTATATAAAGTTAATATATAAATTAAGTAGATTTGAAATCAGCTTTCCTTTATAAAGTAGCTATTACAAATAAAAGCTTGTGCAAAAAAGAATAATTTATGATAGAATAGAGGATAAGAAAGAAAACGTTTTTACAATTTTTTCAATCCGAAGGAGATATATTATGGCTACTATTCAATGGTTTCCTGGTCACATGTCTAAAGCGCGTCGACAGGTTCAGGAAAATTTAAAATTTGTTGATTTTGTGACGATTTTGGTGGATGCACGCTTACCTCTATCTAGTCAAAATCCTATGTTAACCAAAATCGTTGGTGAAAAACCAAAACTCTTGATTTTAAACAAGGCAGACTTGGCTGACCCAGCAATGACCAAGGAATGGCGCCAGTATTTTGAATCACAAGGAATTCAGACGCTAGCTATCAACTCCAAGGAGCAAGTTACTGTAAAAATTGTAACAGATGCGGCCAAAAAACTCATGGCGGATAAGATAGCTCGCCAGAAAGAACGTGGGATTCAGATTGAAACCTTACGTACTATGATTATTGGGATTCCAAACGCTGGTAAATCAACTCTCATGAACCGTTTGGCTGGTAAGAAAATTGCCGTTGTCGGCAATAAACCAGGTGTTACCAAGGGGCAACAGTGGCTCAAAACCAACAAAGACCTTGAAATCCTAGACACACCAGGGATTCTCTGGCCTAAGTTCGAAGACGAAACCGTAGCTTTGAAACTAGCCCTAACAGGAGCAATTAAAGACCAGTTGCTTCCTATGGATGAAGTGACCATTTTTGGTCTCAATTATTTCAAAGAACATTATCCAGAAAAGCTGGCTGAACGCTTCAAACAGATGAAAATTGAGGAAGAAGCGCCTGTTATTATTATGGATATGACCCGCGCCCTCGGTTTCCGTGACGACTATGACCGTTTCTACAGTCTCTTCGTGAAGGAAGTCCGCGACGGCAAACTCGGTAACTATACCTTAGATACATTGGAAGACCTCGATGGCGACGATTAAAGAAATCAAAGAACTCCTTGCTACAGTCAAGGACTTAGATAACCCTGTTTTTTTAGAGCTTGAAAAGGATAATCGCTCAGGAGTTCAAAAGGAAATCAGCAAGCGTAAAAAAGCCATTCAGGCTGAATTGAATGAGGATCTTCGTTTGGAATCCATGCTTTCCTACGAAAAAGAACTTTACAAACAAGGATTGACCTTAATTGCAGGTGTTGATGAGGTCGGCCGAGGTCCTCTGTCTGGGCCAGTAGTTGCTGCGGCCGTTATTTTGCCTAAAAATTGTAAGATTAGAGGCCTCAACGACAGCAAGAAAATTCCTAAAAAGAAACATCTAGAAATTTATCAAGCCGTTCAAGATCAAGCCTTATCAATCGGCATTGGTATCATGGATAATCAGGTCATCGACCAAGTCAATATCTATGAAGCAACCAAACTGGCCATGCAGGAAGCAATCTCCCAGCTCAGTTCTCAACCTGAGCACCTTTTGATAGATGCCATGAAACTGGAATTACCCATTTCACAAACCTCCATCATCAAAGGTGATGCTAATTCCCTCTCCATTGCAGCGGCTTCTATAATAGCCAAGGTGACACGTGACGAATTGATGAGGGAATACGATCAGCAATTTCCCGGCTATGATTTCGCTACTAATGCCGGTTATGGAACAGCTAAACACCTAGAAGGACTTGAAAAACTAGGAGTTACCCCAATTCACCGAATCAGCTTTGAACCCGTTAAATCACTGGTTTTAGGAGAAAAAGAAAGTTAAGTTAGAAGGAATGATTATGGAGGAACAGTCAGAAACACTCAGCTCCAAGAAAGAATTTGCCTTTGCCTCAAGTACTATATTATCCCAAGTTGGACGAGGAATCATCGTTGGTCTCGTTGTTGGAATTATCGTTGGATCTTTTCGGTTTTTAATCGAAAAAGGCTTCCACCTGATACAAGGACTTTATCAAGATCAAGCGCACCTAGTGCGCAATCTTTTTATCATTGGTCTATTTTATTTAATAGTTTGTTGGCTCAGTGCGAAATTAACTCGGTCAGAAAAAGACATCAAAGGTTCAGGAATTCCTCAAGTCGAAGCTGAATTAAAAGGACTCATGACCCTCAACTGGTGGGGCGTTCTTTGGAAAAAATATGTTCTAGGAATTCTTGCAATTGCCAGTGGACTCATGCTGGGGCGTGAAGGACCAAGTATTCAACTTGGAGCTGTCGGCGGTAAAGGAATTGCTAAGTGGCTCAAATCCAGTCCAGTTGAGGAACGTTCCCTTATTGCAAGTGGAGCTGCAGCAGGATTAGCCGCAGCCTTTAATGCTCCTATTGCAGGACTTCTCTTTGTGGTAGAAGAAGTTTATCACCATTTTTCACGCTTTTTCTGGGTATCTACTCTCGCAGCTAGTCTCGTAGCAAACTTTGTCTCACTACTCATATTTGGCTTAACACCCGTACTGGACATGCCAGACAACATCCCACTCATGACCCTAGACCAGTATTGGATTTACCTCCTTATGGGAGTTTTTCTTGGACTATCTGGTTTTCTCTATGAGAAAGCTGTGCTCAATGTTGGTAGAGTTTATGACTGGCTTGGTCAAAAAATCCGTTTGGATAGAGCTTATTATCCAATTCTGGCTTTCATTCTCATCATCCCAGTCGGAATCTTCTTACCACAAATCCTTGGTGGTGGAAATCAGCTGGTTCTTTCCTTAACTGAACAAGATTTTAGTTTCCAAGTTCTATTAGTTTACTTTTTGATTCGCTTTGTTTGGAGCATGATTAGTTATGGAAGTGGCCTTCCAGGAGGAATTTTCCTACCAATTTTAGCGCTTGGCTCCTTACTTGGAGCTCTAGTTGGTGTTACTTGTGTCAATCTTGGACTTGTCAGTCAGCAGCAATTCCCTATATTTGTCATTCTAGGAATGAGTGGCTATTTTGGAGCAATATCCAAGGCTCCCTTAACTGCTATGATTCTGGTAACCGAAATGGTAGGAGATATTCGAAACCTCATGCCACTTGGATTAGTCACCTTGGTTGCTTACATCATCATGGATCTACTCAAGGGTGCACCAGTCTATGAGGCTATGTTGGAAAAAATGCTCCCAGAAGAAGCGACAGATGAAGGAGAAGTCACTCTCATTGAAATCCCTGTTTCAGATAAAATAGCAGGAAAACAAGTTCACGAACTCAACTTACCACATAACGTACTCATCACCACCCAAGTCCATAATGGCAAGAGCCAAACAGTTAACGGCTCAACCAGAATGTATCTCGGAGATATGATTCACCTAGTTATTCCAAAAAGTGAAATTGGGAAAGTAAAAGATTTGTTATTGTAGAAGTTTTTACATAATTTATGTTATGTGAAAACGAATTTCTTAATTAAATACACTAGAAAACCGATTCTCAGCAATGAGGTCGGTTTTTTCTTGTTAGAAATATTATAACATATTATAAAAAATGATTAAATTATTCTAGGTTATAGTATAATGAGAAAAGGAGGAAAGCTTAAAAGAGTAATTCTGGCATCAGAAAGAGTCATAAAAGGTTACTAATCGTTTTGTTACTCGCAATCATCACAGCAGGAGGTGTTTTTATGTTTTCTATGTTAGGGAGATCCCAAGAAGAGCGTCGGAATAGAGAGTATGAAGTTAGTTTGGTGAATGCTTTAAAGAATTCATATGAAGGGATTGAGGAGATAACAATTACGAACCCCTCGTACAGCTCAATTCCTTCAGAGGCTTGGGGGGCTGATGTGAAACTAAAATTTTTTGATGGAACATCTAAGGAACATGTTTTAGCTTTTGATATAAACTCGAATAAAATTAGGATCGGTGTATATAATAACGAAGATGAAGAATTTCAACATTTTCTAAATTCTAGACGAGGTTCTACTAAGTCAAAAGTTAAAGTTAAATATTCGAATGGCTCAGAAGGGGACCTATGATGAATAAATACATTTATACAGATAAACAACTTAATAAATTGAATCAAGGTCCGAATGTTTACAGTGTTAATACTTAGTTCGTACAACGTAAAGAAAATCGAACAAATATTGTTACTGCTAAATCAGATAACGAGTTAAAACAAGGTGAAATTAACACCATAACCACCTCCGATAATCAAGAATTCCGTGGTGTCGCCACTAAGTCTGACATTGAAACAGATTTTGATGGACTGGCGGTTTCACCTATTGTGAACGGCAAACCAGATTATAAAAATGTAGCCGTGATTGCTACTGGAACCGATCCTGGGAGTCCTACTATGATTGACAGATGTAAAATAACTTTTTCTTATTATAGTGTAATATAGACTAATCTTTCTTATAGTATAATAAAAAGGAGAAAAGCTTAAATGAACAATTCCAGCAATAAAAAGAGTCATAAAAGGTTACTAATCGTTTTGTTACTTGCAATCATCACAGCAGGAGGTGTTTTTATGTTTAGCGTGTTAGGGAAATCTCAAGAAGAACGTCGGAATAGAGAGTACGAAGTTAGTTTGGTGAATGCTTTAAAAAATTCTTACCAAGGGATTGAGGAGATTAAGATTTCCAATCCAAACTACACAAACCCTCCAGGTTCATGGTCTTGTGATGTAGAAATTAAGTTTATTGATGAAAAAACTCTTAAATATGGGATTAATCACCATTTAAGTTATAAAACAAATTATGGTGGTCGTCAAGAAACAAACGAAGATTGGCAGTATTTAGAAACTCATAAAGGAAAAACTTTAAAATCAGTCCAAATTACTTATTCTGATTATGAGCAAGGAGAACAGTGATGAAGTTCTAATATACTGATGAACAATTGTATAATTTAAACCAAGATTTTGCTATTTATATTGTAAATGAAGAGTTTTCAAGTAGAAAAAGGAGGAAAGCTTAAATGAGTAATTCTGGCATCAAAAAAAGTCATAAATGGCTTCTAATCGTTGTGTCACTCGCAATCATCACAGCAGGAGGTGTTTTTATGTTTAGCATGTTAGGGAAATCTCAAGAAGAACGTCGGAATAGAGAGTATGAAGTTAGTTTGGTAAATGCTTTAAAAAATTCTTATGACGGGATAGAAGAGATCAAGATTATGAATCCTGATTATACAAACCCACCAGGGTCATGGTCTTGTGATGTAGAAATCAAGTTCAAAGATGAAAGAAAAATTAAGTATGGGATTGGATATTCTTTAGACACCGAAGAAATAACAGATGCTTCATTGGAATGGGAAGGAAGAATAGAAGATAGACAGTTTTTGAATGAAAACAAGGGTAAAACCACTTCGAAAATCAGGGTAACTTATTCTGATAACGACGAAGAAGAGCAATAATGACATTTAATTATACAGATAAACAGCTTAATAATTTAAATAGAGATACTGGTGTTTACAGTGTGAATTCAGAGTTTGCTAGACGAAAATATAAAAAGCTTGTTGTTAATAAACCTGATTCTGAATTAGCTAGCTATGAAACCAACACTATAATCACCCCCGATGGTCAAGAACTCCGTGTCGTTGCGACTAAGTCTGACCCAGGAACAGGTTTTGATGGAACTTGTTTTAGATACATTTTTTTCTATTCTAGTGTTATTTATCTTTAAATTATAGTAGAATGAAGAAAAGGAGGAAAGCTTAAATGAGTAATTCTGGCATCAAAAAGAGTCATAAAAGGCTACTAATCGTTGTGTCACTCGCAATCATCACAGCAGGAGGTGTTTTTATGTTTAGCATGTTAGGGAAATCTCAAGAAGAACATCGAAATAGAGAGTATGAAGTGAGTCTGGTTGAAACTTTAAAAGATAGTTATGAGGGTATTGAAGAAATTAGATTTTCTAATGCAAACTACACAAATCCGCCAGAAAGTTGGACTTGCGTAGTTGAACTATTTTTTAATGATAGAAGCATAAAATATAAAATTAATTATTCGAAAAATGATAAACGTATTTCTGATGTATCTTTAGAGAGAGAGAATAGAAAAGAGGATCGAGATTTTTTGAATAGTCACTTGGGAAAGACAAATAAACTCACAAAAGTTGTTTATTCAGACGGTTCAGAAGGAGAATATTAATGGTGTATAGTTATACTGATAAACAACTTAATGAATTAAATCAAGGGAAAAATGTTTATAGTGTAAATTCTGAGTATGCTGAAAGGGAAGTTGAAAAGAAGGTTGTATCCAAAACAGATGATAAGTTATTTTCGGATGAAACCAACACTATAACTACCTCAGATGGTCAAGAATTCCGTGTCGTTGCCACTAAGTTTGACCTAGGAACAGGTTTTGATGGTTTGGCGGTAGCTCCTATGGTCAACGGCAAACCAGATTATAAAAGTATAGCTGTGATTGCTGCAGGAACAGATCCTTGGAGCCCTACTGAGATTGATAAATCTGAAATAATTTTTCCTTATTATAGTGTAATATAGACTAATCTTTCTTATAGTACAATAAGAAAAAGGAGAAAAGCTTAAATGAGTAATTCTGGCATCAAAAAGAGTCATAAAAGGTTACTGATCGTTTTGTTACTCGCAATCATCACAGCAGGAGGTGTTTTTTTGTTTAGCATGTTAGGGAAATCACAAGAAGAGCGTCGGAATAGAGAGTACGAAGTCAGTCTGGTGAATGCTTTAAAAAATTCTTACCAAGGAATTGAGGAGATTAAAATGTCCAATCCAGCATACACAAGCCCTCCGGGTTCGTGGTCTTGTGATGTAGAAATCAAATTTAATGATGAAAGAAAAACTAAGTATAGGATAGGCCATGGACTCCATGATAAAAAGAATTATCAAGGATCATTGACCAATAATAAAAAGCAATTCCTTAACAATTACAAAGGAGTGACCGACTTAAAAGTAATTGTTACATATTCAGATAATAGCACAGGAGAACAATGATGACATTTTCCTATACAGATGAGCGAGCAGCTAAACAATTTAAATCGGGATTATGCTGTATATAGTGTAAACCTTGAATTCGCTAAGCGTGACGGTAGAACTTATGTCAATTCAAATCTCATTGAAAATATATCTTCTGATAATTTAGAAAAAACCAAGACTATTACCGCCTCAGATGGTCAAGAATTCCGTGTCGTTGTGACTAAGTCTGACACAGGAACTGGTTTTGATGGGACTTGTTTTAGCTACTTTTTTTCTATTCTAGTGTTATTTATCTTTAAATTATAGTAGAATGAAGAAAAGGAGAAATGCTTAAATGAACAATTCCAGCAATAAAAAAAATTATAAAAGGCTGCTAATCGTTTTGTCACTCGCAATAATCACAGCAGGAGGTGTTTTTATGTTTAGCATGTTAGGGAAATCTCAAGAAGAACGTCGGAATAGAGAGTACGAAGTCAGTCTGGTGAATGCTTTAAAGAATTCCTATGAAGGGATAGAAGAGATCAAGATTACGGAACCTTATTATAGTGAGAAGCCGGGATCATGGTCTTGTGATATTGAAATAAAGTTCAGTGATAATCAAATGATAACTTATGGAATTAATCACAGATTAACTTATAAAGAAAACCACGATGGCCTTATGAAAGGAAATACTGATGAGGAAATTAATCAACAATGGTTGAAACTAAAAAAACACATTGGTAAAACAGAATCTACTGTATTAGTGCAATATTCAAATGATGAAACAGGAGAGCAATAATGGTATTTAATTATACTGATAATCAATTGAATAATTTAAACCAAGATTTTGCTATTTATATTATAAATGAAGAGTTTTCAAGTAGAAAAAGGAGAACAACTTAAATGAATAATTCCAGCAATAAAAAAAGATATATAAGACTACTAATCGTTTTGTTACTCGTAGCCATCACAACAGGAGGTGTTTTTGTGTTTAGTATGTTAGGGAAGTCTCAAGAAGAGCGTCGAAATAGAGAATATGAAGTAAGTCTGGTTAATGCTTTAAAGAATTCCTATGAAGGGATTGAGGAGATTAAAATGTCCAATCCAGAATACACGAATCCTCCAGGCGACTGGTCTTGTAAGCTTGATATCTTGTTCAAAGATGGGGAAAAAATCTTTTATGGAATTCCACATAACTTAGATGAGAAACAAAATTATAACGGTCGTATGACTTATGGACAACGAGATTTTCTTAACCTAAGAAAAGGAATAACAACTAATACAGTTACGGTTACATACTCTAACAAAGAAAGAGGGAAGCAGTAATGGTATTCAATTATACAGATAAACAACTTAATGAATTAAACCATGGGAAGAATGTATATAGCGTCAATGCTGAATATGCCGAGAGAAATAATAGACCTTTGGTTACCGAAACTCCTAATCCGAATCCTTCTTCATCTGATTTCGAAGAGACCAACACTATAACCACGTCCGATGGTCAAGAATTCCGTGTTGTTGCGACTAAGTCTCACAAAGGAACAGGTTTTGATGGACTAGCGGTTGCACCAATTGTCAACGGTGAACCAGATTATAAAAATATAGCTGTTATTGCTGCAGGGACGGATCCAGGGAGTCCTACTAAGATTGATGTTGTAACTGCAATTGCAGAAAGAGAGACATCTATATCACCTCAATATTATGTAGCGGACCGATTTGTAAAAGAAATTATGGAAGACCCTAGATATGAAGTCAGTCAACTTTCTGGTTATTCACAAGGATCTTATATGCTGAAAGTAGGAGCTAAATATCATATTCCAACTACAACTTTTAACGCTTGGTTCACTTATCTATCACTTTCTAACGAAGAAAAAGCATTTATTGATAAAAATCCAGCCATGTTTATTGATTACCGTAGAAAACATGATGATGTAGTACGTTGGAATGATTTCAATCACCCTGAATGGTTTAATAAGTCCTTCTTAAAAATGCCTGATACAATATTCTGGCTGAACGGAACTAGCCACAATATCGATGATTGGGAGTTTGATCCTGTAACTGGTCAAGTTGTAGATGGTAAAGGAGGAAAACCCTTAATTAGTGGTGTTTATCGAGTTTATGCCAACAGTCTCCGAGGAATGGCTCATTACAAGGACTTGAAGTCAAAATGGTCATCAGGTGGCATTAGTAGCTCTGAGGAAATATACTTAGATGCAGCTCAAGGTTCTATATTATCATCATCAATGGCTACGGCAGCAAGAACTGGAGCCGATGAAGTGAGCGCCTTAGCCAAGATTGCTAACCAAGAATTACAAGAAATTTGGTCAAAAATCGATTTTACAAGCTATACAGCCTTAGCTCCCTATGAAGTTGAAGCTCTTTTTGCTAGCCAAGGTATCACTCAAGCACAGTTTATCGATACTTTTCAGGCAGAAACGGATCAAATAGTCACTAAGATGAATGCTTCCGCCCAAGGATTTGAAAATTTGGATAAACAATTACAGGAAGTCATCGAAAAAACAGTGGCAACAGACACACAATTTGCTAAGGAGTTCAGACAATGGAAAGCAGAGATGTAAAATGGGATGCCATTAGACAAAAAGAGAGGGAAATTCTTAACCTCGAAGAACAATACTATCTGGAAAAGAACAAGTTAGAGAAAAAGACACTAGACTTAGAGGAACGTTCTGTAAGATTAGAAAAGATCATGAACGAAGAAGCTGATAAAATGTACCTAGTATTAAGAAAGTTTTCATCACCAGCTGATTGTGTTAGAGAGTACTTTACAGAAATAGAAAATTTGAGATATCATTCTAACCAAGTTTATAGAACTAATGAAATAAAACTGGAAAAAGAAAAAGAAAAAATAGATAAAAAATTTCTACAAAGAAAAAATATCTTAGATGAAGAATATCAAAAACTAAGGAGAAACTATGCAAGCACCAATGAATGAGTACTATACTGATGAAGAATACCAATACGCTCTAAAACAAATGTATCGCATGATGGAAAGAAATCGTATTCTGGCACAATGCCAATTGGCAAAGACCGCTAAAAATCAAATAAAAGAAAGTTTTGACCAAAAATCGAAAACAATTGCAAGAGATACTAAAGCAACAATAACAAGTATTAACAGCCAAATGGACACTGCAATACAAGGTAAAGTTCGCAAGAGTCTTGAAACAAAAATACCTAATATGTTAGTCAAGTATGATGATGTATAAAGAAGAATTTTTCGTATGGTTATATAGTTTTCTTTGCATCTATGTCCTCTACAATATCTTTCCGAAAACTATAATTTTCTTGAAAAATAAATAAGTCTATGCTATACTACTAGTAGACTTATTTATGGAGAAAATACATGAAACGTGAGATTTTACTGGAACGAATCGACAAACTAAAACAAATCATGCCCTGGTATGTTCTGGAATACTACCAATCTAAGCTTGCTGTTCCTTACAGTTTTACAACCTTGTACGAATACCTCAAGGAATACGATCGATTTTTCAGCTGGGTTTTGGAGTCTGGTATTTCAAACGCTGATAAAATGTCTGATATTCCTTTATCTGTCTTGGAAAATATGTCTAAGAAAGACATGGAATCCTTTATCCTTTACCTACGTGAACGTCCTTTGCTGAATGCTAATACAACAAAGCAAGGAGTTTCTCAGACAACTATCAATCGGACTTTGTCAGCACTTTCTAGTCTTTACAAGTATCTGACCGAGGAGGTTGAAAACGACCAGGGGGAACCTTATTTCTATCGTAATGTAATGAAAAAAGTTTCAACCAAGAAAAAGAAAGAAACACTTGCTGCCAGAGCTGAAAACATCAAGCAAAAACTCTTTTTAGGTGATGAAACAGAAGGTTTTCTAACTTATATTGACCAAGAGTATCCACAACAACTTTCAAATCGCGCTCTCTCATCATTCAACAAAAATAAAGAACGTGATTTGGCCATTATTGCCCTTCTATTGGCGTCTGGTGTCCGCTTATCTGAAGCTGTTAATCTAGATCTAAGAGATCTCAATCTAAAAATGATGGTTATTGATGTCACTCGAAAAGGTGGCAAACGTGACTCTGTCAATGTCGCTGCCTTTGCCAAGCCTTATCTAGAAAATTATCTGGCCATTCGAAATCAACGCTATAAGACGGAAAAGACGGATACAGCCCTCTTTTTAACACTTTATAGAGGTGTTCCCAATCGTATCGATGCTTCCAGCGTGGAAAAGATGGTTGCTAAGTACTCTGAGGACTTCAAAGTGCGTGTAACTCCCCATAAACTGCGCCATACGCTAGCAACCAGGCTCTATGATGCCACTAAATCGCAAGTTTTGGTCAGTCATCAGCTAGGACATGCCAGTACACAAGTCACTGACCTCTATACCCATATCGTCAATGATGAACAAAAGAATGCTCTAGATAGTTTATGAAATACATAAAATACATAAAATAAATTATGTAATATATAATTTTAAAAAAGAAGCTGGTCCTACAACCAACTTCTTTTTGGTTTATCCAACTACCGCTTCAGCGATTTCTTCACGGCTAATACCAGCGAAGTAGCGTGTGATATCAATGGTTTCTAGCGCTTTGAGGACATCTTCGCGTTCGTATTTCACTCCACGAAGGACATCTTCTACTGCAGCAACATCTTCAATACCAAAGAAGTCACCATAAATCTTGATATCTTGGATTTTTGATTCAGTAACGTTAGCAAAGACTTCCACCTTACCACTGGTAAATTTTGTTCCACGACGGACGTTAAATTCAGGTGATTTACCGTAGTTCCAGTCCCAAGTACCAAACTTAGTATCCTTGATGCGATTGATTTCAGCCAATTCTTCCTCAGAAAAAACGTATTCTGTCATCTCTGGATACTCTTTTTTCATGTATTCCAAGAGTAAGTCACGGAATTCTTCGACTGTGATTTTTTCTGGTAATTCATTGACAATATTGGTGACACGGGCACGGACGGATTTCACACCTTTTGATTCAAATTTGTCCTTTGAAACCTTGAGGGCATTTGCGAGGACTGACAAATCAACGTCAAAGAGCAAGCAACCGTGGTGCATGATACGGCCATTGATATAGGCTTGGGCATTGCCACAGAACTTCTTACCATCAATCTCAAGGTCATTACGGCCTGTGAACTCAGCTTTAACCCCAAGTTGAGCCAAAGTATTGATAACTGGAGTTGAGAAGCTCTTGAAGTCAAAAGCCTTGTTTTCATCTTCTTTTGAAATGATCGTGTAGTTGAGGTTATTTAAATCGTGGTAAACAGCTCCACCACCACTAATACGGCGAACTACCTCAATACCATTTTCGCGAACATAATCACGGTTGATTTCTTCGATGGTATTCTGGTGACGACCAACAATGATAGATGGCTTGTTAATCCAAAGTAGGAAGATTTGATCCTCATCTAGTAAGTGTTTAAAGGCATATTCTTCCAAGGCAATATTAAAGGCAGTGTCGTTTGAATGATTGATAATATATTTCATGATATCCCTTTATACGATAGAGACTGGAAAATATCTTTCCAGTCTATTCTATCTTTCTTTTATTTTTTCTTAGGTGAATGGATGGCCATTCCTAAAACATCTGCAAATGCTTCGTACATCACTTCAGAGTAGGTTGGGTGTCCGTGGATAGTCTTCAGCATTTCTTCAACAGTAATTTCCATTTCGATAATGCTTGATGCCTCGTTAATCAATTCTGCAGCTGCAGGACCGATGATATGAACACCAAGGATTTCTCCGTATTTCTTATCCGCAATAACTTTAACGAAACCTTGAGCTGCATCTGAGGCAATGGCACGTCCGTTAGCCGCAAAGTTGAACTTACCGATGGCAACATCGTATTTCTCACGGGCTTGTTCTTCTGTCAACCCTACTGCTGCTACTTCAGGAAGAGTGTAGATAGCTGCAGGAGTCAAATTCAATTTGGCAACAGCATGATTTCCTTTAAGAGCATTTTCAGCGGCAACTTCACCCATACGGAAGGCTGCGTGAGCTAACATCTTAGTACCGTTGATGTCACCAGGTGCATAGATACCTGGAACTGAAGTTTCCATGTATTCGTTGACCTTGATACGACCACGATCCAATTCAAACTCAACCTCTCCAATACCTTCAAGGTCTGGCACACGACCAATTGAAAGAAGAGCTTTGCTTGCGATGATATCGTCTTTTCCTTCAATCTTGATACGAAGTTGACCATTTTCCTCGATGATTTCTTGCAGTTTAGTACCAGTCAAGATGGTCATACCTTTACGCTCAAGAATCAAGCGAAGATTCTTAGACACTTCTGCATCCATGGCTGGCACGATACGGTCCATCATTTCGATAACAGTCACTTTTGAACCAAATGTCATAAAGGCTTGACCAAGTTCGATACCGACAACTCCACCACCGATGATAACAAGGCTTTCTGGAACTTCGTTCATTTCAAGAATGTCGTCACTAGTCATGACAAGTGGAGATTCCATACCAGGAACGTTGATCTTGCTGACTTTTGAACCACCGGCAAGGATGATTTTCTTGGTTTCAAGCAATTCAGAACCATTTACCAAGACATTCTTGTCTTTAGTAATAGTACCGATACCCTTATGAACAGTAACTCCGTAGCTACGAAGAAGTCCTGCAACACCACCAACAAGAGTATTAACAACTTTAGATTTAGTTTCTAAAAGTTTGTCCATATCAACAGTGAAGTTAGGATTTTCAATCACGATACCACGGTTTGCGGCATGACCAATGTTTTCGATAATTTCAGCGTTATGAAGGTAGGTCTTGGTTGGAATACATCCACGGTTTAAGCAGGTTCCACCAAGTTCAGATTTCTCAACAAGGGCAACCTTACCGCCGAGTTGGGCAGCTTTAATGGCTGCAACATAACCAGCAGGACCTCCACCAATCACAACGATATCAAAAGCATCATCGCTCTTACCATCATCGTTTGAGGCACTTGCTGCAGGTTCTGGGCTAGCTTCTGGCACTGTTGCTCCAGCTGTTGGGATGTTTTCCCCTTCTTCTCCGAGGTAACCGATAACTTCCGTTACAGGAACTGTTTCACCGTCCCCTTTAAGGATAGCAATCAAGTACCCATCTTCTTCGGCTTCCAACTCCATACTGACTTTATCAGTCATGATTTCCAAAAGGATTTCTCCTTCTTTTACAAATTCTCCGACTTTTTTATTCCATTGGACGATTTGTCCTTCTGTCATATCCACGCCGGCTTTTGGCATAATTACTTCTAAGGCCATGTCTTCCTTCCTTTATCTATATCTTAAAAATGAACACTCTTGTTCTTAAATCAACATTGAGATTGGATTTTCAATCAATTCTTTCAAGTCTTTCATAAACTTAGCACCAGCCATACCATCTACGACACGGTGGTCAATTGTTAAACCAAGACTCATGATTGGGCGAATCACAATTTCACCATTGACGACAACTGGCTTCTCGATTGTCGAGCTCACACCAAGGATAGCTGAGTTTGGTTGGTTGATGATAGGACCAAAGGACTGAACGCCAAACATTCCCAAGTTACTGATAGTAAATGTTGAATTTTGCAGTTCGCTTGGAGCTAATTTACCATCCAAGGTACGACCGATGACATCCTTGAAGGCTATAACCAGTTCCGAAAGACTCATCTTCTCCGCATTGTAAACAACAGGTGTCATCAATCCATTATCCATCCCAACTGCCATGGCAAGGTTGACATAGTTATGAGTGATAATGGTCTTGCCATCTTCTGTCAATGAAGCGTTGATATAAGGATGCTTCATCAAGGTTTTCACAACAGCAAGTGAAAGAAGGTCTGTTACAGTAGTCTTCTTCCCAGTTGCTTCCATGATTGGATCAAGAACTTTCTTACGAAGGGCCAACATTTCAGTCATATCAACTTCATAGTTGAGAGTGAAGGTTGGCGCAGTTAGGTAAGATTCAACCATACGTTGGGCAATAACCTTACGCATTGGTGTCATTGGAATACGCTCGATTTCACCGTATGGTGTTACGTTATCAGGAACTTCTTCCACTTTTTCAATCTGAGCAGGAGACTTGATGGTATCGTTTTCGATATTTTCAGGAAGCAGGGCCAAAACATCCTTCTTCATGATTTTACCACGATGACCAGTTCCTTGGATTTCCTGCCAAGCAATGTTATGTTCGAGGGCAATTCGTTTTGCAAGTGGCGAAATGCGAACCACGTTTGTGTCTTTATAAGTTTCCACGTCTTCTTTGTGGACACGACCGTTTGCACCTGAGCCAGAAATGTCGTAGAGGTTGATCCCTAGATCATCCGCCAACTTTCTAGCTGCAGGAGTCGCTCTTAGCTTGTTATCAGCCATGACCTCTCCAATTCTATACTAAGATATTAAGGACTCAGAGGGCAATGAAAAAATAGGAGATTGACGATGTGTTCGATGAACACAAGGAAATCTATCTTTTTTTCGCAGACCTCCGTCCGAATTCAATTAAATTAAATGATACAAAGGGCGTCAAAAGCGACTGAAAAATAGGAAATCGACGATGGCTTCGATGAAGCCAAGGAGATTTATCTTTTTTCCGAGCTTTTAGCCCATGCTCTAATCTAAGATATTAATGACGAAGAGCTTTGCACCTAAAAGATACAAAGTTTCTCGTCAGCTTTATTTTTTACATAACTTGTTTTATGTAAACTTATTCTTTATTATAAGTTTTTCGGATGGCATCTTTGATGCTTTCAACTGTTGGAATCATTGCATTTTCTAGGTTTTGCGCGTAAGGCATTGGAACATCTTCTCCTGCACAACGGCGAATTGGTGCATCTAGATAGTCAAATGCTTCTGATTCTGAAATAATAGCTGAAATTTCACCGATATAGCCACTTGTTTTGTGGGCATCGTTGACCAGAACAACCTTACCAGTCTTCTTCACTGAGTTAATGATAATATCCTTATCAAGCGGAACAAGTGTACGTGGGTCAACAATTTCAACTGAAATGCCTTCTTCTGCTAATTCTTCAGCAGCTTGAACCACACGGCGAAGCATTTTTCCGTAAGTAACAACTGTTACATCCGTACCTTCACGTTTAATTTCGCCAACCCCAAGTGGGATCGTGTAGTCTGGATCAACTGGTACTTCCCCTTTTTGGTTAAATTCTGACTTGTACTCAAGAATGATAACAGGGTTATTATCACGGATAGAAGACTTGAGTAGTCCTTTCATATCCGCAGGTGTACCTGGTGCTACAACCTTAAGTCCTGGAATGTGAGTAAACCAAGACTCTAGTGATTGCGAGTGCTGGGCTGCAGAACCAACTCCGTTACCTGCTGCACAACGGACAGTCATTGGAACCTGACCTTTACCACCAAACATATAACGTGTTTTAGCGGCTTGGTTAACGATATTGTCCATGGCAATAACCGAGAAGTCCATGAAGGTCATATCGACGATTGGGCGAAGTCCTGTCATGGCTGCTCCTGCTGCTGCTCCAGAGATGGCAGCTTCAGAAATAGGACAGTCACGAACACGTTCTGGACCAAATTCTTCAAGCATTCCAACAGAAGTACCGAAGTCTCCTCCGAAGACACCGACATCTTCTCCCATCAAGAACACATTTTCGTCGCGACGCATTTCCTCAGACATAGCAAGGATAATGGTGTCACGGAAGGACATTGTTTTTGTTTCCATTTTATCTCTTTCTCCTTAGTCTGCGTAAATATCTTCAAATGCTGATTCAAGCGGTGGGAATGGGCTTTCCTCTGCAAATTTAACAGAAGCTTCTACTGCTTCCTTGACTTGCGCTTGGATTTCTTCCAATTCTTCGGCACTTGCAATAGTGTTTTCAATGAGGTACTTGCGAAGGTTTTCGATTGGGTCTTTTTGTTTCCACAATTCCACTTCTTCACGTGTACGATATTTACCAGGGTCAGATGATGAGTGACCAAGCCAGCGATAAGTTACACTTTCAATCAAGACTGGACCATTACCACTGCGAACATGATCAACAGCTTTCTTAAATCCTTCATAGACGTCGATGACATTGTTACCGTCTTCGATGAACATTCCAGGGATTCCATAAGCGGCGCTACGTTGATGGATATGTTCTACATTGGTCATTTTCTTAATATCAGCAGAGATTCCATAACCGTTGTTAATGCAATAGAAAATGACTGGCAGGTTCCAGATAGAAGCCATGTTCACTGCTTCGTGGAAAACACCTTCGTTAGTCGCACCATCTCCAAAGAAGCAGACAACGATTTTTCCAGTATGTTGCATTTGCTGACTGAGGGCTGCACCAACAGCGATTCCCATACCACCACCTACGATACCATTGGCACCAAGGTTACCAGCATCAAGGTCAGCAATATGCATAGAACCACCTTTACCTTTACAGGTTCCAGTGTATTTACCAAGGATTTCAGCCATCATTCCGTTTAGGTCAATCCCTTTGGCAATAGCTTGTCCATGACCACGGTGGTTTGAGGTAATTAGGTCATCTGGATTGAGAGCCAACATAGCCCCCACGTTAGCGGCTTCCTCACCAACAGAAAAGTGCGTCATTCCTGGCACTTTCCCTTTCTTTACTAATTGAGCAATTTTTAAGTCCATACGACGGATTTCTTCCATCTTGCGGAACATTTCTAGCAAAAGATTTTTATCTAAAGTTGACATCTTCTTGCCTTTCTAACTTTCTTCTTACCTTACTATTTTACCGTTTTTGACAAATACTGTCAAAGTTTTTCTAAAAGAAATTTCACAAAATAAAAAAGAAAAACCAATGAGAACAAGGGATTTTCTTAATAAGAATATTTTTTCACAAACTTTTTAGCGTTTAGATTTTTCTAAAGATTCAAATCTCTTCATAATAACAGTTAGACGCCAACGGTAGAGCGCCCCACTCACAATTAGACTAATAATCAAACCAATCCAGTAAGAATAAGCTCCAAAATCTGTTAGGGAATCAAATACCATAGCCACTGGGATTGCTACTCCCCAATAACCAAGCAAACCAAGGTAAAAAGGAATAACTGTATCCTTATAACCCCGTAAAATTCCCTGAAGGGGTGCCGCAAAGGTATCTGCTAACTGGAAGAAGAGGCTGTAAGTCAAAAAGCGCGCAGTCAAATCGATAAATTCTGGGTCATTACCATAAAGACTGGCCACATTTCCTCTAAAAATATAAAGGAAAGATAAGGTGAAAGCCGCAAAAATGAGGGCAGTCCATCTTCCTAGACCAATATAGGTTTTCGCATCATCAAATCGCTTGGCTCCCACTTCATAGGAAACGACAATAGCCATAGCCGATGAGATACTCATGGGAAAGGCGTACATGAGAGATGAAAAGTTCATAGCTGACTGGTGACTAGCGATAATCAAGGACGAGAACTTAGCCATAATCAAGCCAACCACGGAAAAGATAGCTACTTCCGCAAAGACAGTTCCCCCAATAGGAAGACCTAAACGAACTCCTTCCTTGATTTTATCCATATTAAGCGGAATTCGTTTCTCAAGGTGTAAGGCTTTGAGCTTCTCCTGTTTAAATAAAACCAGAACAGAAATCCCAAGCAAGACCCAGTAGGCCAAGGATGTTCCTAAACCAGCACCAGCCCCTCCCAGCTCTGGAACTCCAAAGGCACCGTAAATCAAGAGATAGTTAAATCCGCTATTGAGAGGGAGTAACAAAAGCATGAGATACATGGACAGTTTGGTCAAGCCCAGCGAATCCAGCAAGGAACGAATGACACTAAAGAGCAACAAAGGGATAATCCCAACAGATAAAAACCAGAGATAACGAACCGCTACTGCAGCCACTGGTGCTTCTAGTCCGATATGATTCAAGATTGGTGGTGCCAAGAAAAGTACCATTCCCAGCAAGACCACAGATAGGCACAAGGCCAAATAGATGAACTGGTAAAAATCTGACACAACTTCTTCCTTTTTACCTCTACCAAGATGGTGACCAATGATGGGCACCAAGGCCGATACAATCCCTGTTAGAAAGGTAAAGAAAGGATTCCAGATACTGGTTGCCATAGACACACCAGCCAAGTCCATGGTATTGTATTGACCTGTCATAGTCGTATCAACAAAGGATGCAGAATAATTGGCAAATTGATAAATCAGGATAGGGAAAAATATCTTTAAAAATAAGATAAACTTATCTTTAAAATGATGGGTTTGGTACATATAGGCTCTCTATTCTTTTTGTTTACAGAGCAGACTCCCACCTAGTTTTGATAGACGATTTGTCCCTTACAGATGGTATATTTAACTTGCCCTTTTAAGATTTCACCGATGAATGGTGAATTAGCTGCTTTTGAAGCAAAATGGGAGTCCACAAGGCGGTCAGCCTTAGCATCAAAAATAGTGATGTCCGCTGGACCATTCTCAGCCAAGTAACCTGCTTCAAAGTTATAAAGCTTGGATGGGTTGTATGTCATTTTTTCGAGTAATTCCATCAAGCTTAACTCACCAGCTTCGACCAAATAAGTCAATCCAAGAGATAGAGATGTTTCTAAGCCAGTCATACCAGATGGCGCTTTGGTAATATCTTCGACATTTTTCTCATCTGCATGATGAGGCGCGTGGTCAGTCGCGATAACTGTGATGACACCTGACTTGAGACCTTCAATCACGGCACGACGGTCTGATTCCAAACGAAGCGGTGGATTCATCTTAGCATTGCTACCTTGTGTCAAAAGAAGTGCTTCTGTCTTAGAGAAATGCTGTGGCGCTACTTCTGCTGTGACTTGCGCACCTAGCCCTTGAGCAAACTCCACTACTTTAACACTTTCTTCCTTGGACAAATGCTGAATATGAACATGAGCCTTAGTTGCATAGGCAATCATGACATCACGCGCCATCATAGCGTACTCAGCCACCCCAGTTGCACCACAGATATGGAAATGTTCTTTAGCAATATTTTCATTAAAGCCAAGAATCCCATTCAAACCTGGATCTTCCTCATGAAGACTAATAAAGGTATTAAGCTTTTTAGCTTCCTCCATGGCTTCCTTGACAACTTTACTACTTTCAAGTGGAATACCGTCATCAGAGAAACCAACCGCACCTGCTTCTAAGAGTGCCTGAAAGTCTGTCAAATCTTGGCCATTAAAATTCTTAGTAATGGTCGCAACCGTCTTGACATTGATTTTTTCCTTGGCAGCTGACTGGAGAACTTCTTGCAAAGTCTCCACGTCTGAAATGGTTGGACTGGTATTAGCCATCATGACAACAGTTGTAAAACCACCTGCAGCGGCTGCTAGGGCACCCGTATGAATATCTTCCTTGTGGGTTTGACCAGGTTCACGGAAATGAACATGAATATCGACCAAGCCAGGAGCAACTACAAGACCAGTAGCATCAATTATCTCTGCTCCTTCTTCTTTAATCTCAGGCGCAATTTTGATAATTTTCCCATCTTGAACTAAGACATCACAAACTTGATCCAAACCAGACTTGGGATCCATTACACGACCATTTTTGATTAGTAGCATCTGCTTTCTCCTTTATTCATAGAAATCAACTTGGGTATCCAACAATTTATCCCCATCATAAACAAACTTGGCTGAAAAGAAGGGTTTATCCTCTAAAAGCCACTCAACAAAGGTATGGTCACCTTCCCAAGTTGGCTTGCTCAAAACCTCATCATAAGGAACCCATTCTAGCGTCCCCTCGTTGCAGTCAATCAAGTCCCCTTCAAACTCTGTCACCTTAAAAACATAGGTGTACCAGTCTAAATCTGGCGTAAATTCAGGAAAAGTGATAACACCTTTTAGAACTGGCTTGGCTTTCAGTCCCGTCTCTTCGAGGATTTCACGCGCCGCGCATTCCTGAGGGGTCTCTCCTCTCTCTAGCTTACCACCCACACCAATCCATTTCCCTTCATGGACATCATTGGGCTTCTTATTACGGTGAAGCATAAGCAGTTCTTTCCCGTTATCAATGTAGCAAATCGTCGCTAACTGAGGCATATTTTCTCCTTATCTAAGCCAATCGATTGGCTCTTGTCCTGTCTCTTTTAAGAATGCATTGGCCTTGGAAAAAGGCTTGGAACCCCAAAATCCTCTATAAACTGACAAAGGACTGGGATGGGCTGATTCGATAATCAGATGGTGAGGCTTGGTAACCAAGACCTTCTTCTTACGTGCATAGGCTCCCCAGAGTACAAAAACGACTGGTCTATCTAGATGATTGACCACCTGAATCACAGCATCCGTAAAAGGCTCCCATATCTGACCAGCATGACCATTGGCCTGTCCAGCAGGAACCGTCAAACAAGCATTAAGAAGCAAGACTCCTTGTTCAGCCCAAGCTGTCAAATCATGAGATTTCTTGACCCCGATATCATCTGACAATTCTTTCAAGATATTTTGCAAGGATGGCGGAGCCGGGATAGAGTCAGGTACAGAAAAACTCAAGCCCTGCGCTTGACCCGGCCCGTGATAGGGATCTTGCCCTAGAATCACCACTTTAACCTCTTCTAGCGGTGTTGTCAAGAGAGCCTGAAAAACCTTTTCTTTAGGCGGATAAACAGTCCCCTGAGCATAGACCTGCTCCATAAACTGATTGATTTTCCCGAAATAACCTTCAGGTAATTGTCCCTTAATCAAAGCATGCCAAGATGAGTGTTGCATAGCCGACTCCTTCGTTTTTACTGCCTCTATTATAGCAAAAAGTGGCTATCTAAACCACTTTTTACAGTTTATCTAAGCAATCCAGCAAGTCTTGATAAGAATGGACTTCGTAAGTCGGCTGGGCTTGTGTGTGATTTTCTAAGTGATGAGGGTTGTACCAGATAGTGTCAATCCCAGCATTATTACCACCTTGGATATCTGCGGTGAGAGAATCTCCAATCATCAGCGTCTTTTCTTTACTAAATTCAGCAATCTGTTGACCGATTTTTTCATAAAAGAGAGCATCAGGCTTTTGTGTTTGCAACTGTTCAGAGATATAGACTTGATTGAAATATGGTGCCAGACCCGATTGAGCCAAACGTCCTGTCTGAATGGCAGTAATGCCATTTGTCGCAGCATACAAGTCAAAATCTCGCTCGATGAGGCTATCTAAGAGTTCATGAGCACCTGAAAAAGTTTGCCCCTGCTGGGAGAGGTAAAATTGGTAACGCTGGGCTAGAAAACTACCGTCTTTTTCCTGTCCAAAATGAGCAAATAAACGAGAAAAGCGCGTGTTAACCAGCTCTTGTTTACTGATTTTCTTTTGCTCCAAGTCCTTCCAGAGAGCCTTGTTCATAGGAACGTAATAGTCTTTATAAGCCTGAATATCTGCAACCCCTTCTTCTTTTAGAAGTTGCGTCAAAGCCACATCCTCAGCAACATCAAAATCAAGCAAGGTGTGGTCGAGGTCGAAAAGTAGAAATTTGTAGGACAATTTGAGGTTTTCCTTTCTAGGTACTTAATAGATTAGTTTATTTCTTCTTTTTCTTAGTTTTATTCATCAACATACCAACTACAACTGGAGTAACCACACTTCCAACTTGTCCAACAACTTTAAGTATCTTTTTTGCTTCATCTATTTTTTTGTTTCTACACGATTCGCACTTATTGTGCTTATAACTTAATGGTAAATCCCTAGTACATGTCTTGCATTTTTTTATTTCTTTCATTCTAGCACCTCTGTCTCAATAGCATCTGGTTTATTTGGCAATTTCATTATAGAAGTTTCAATTTTTGGCAATTCTTTTGTCCAGTAATTTGTAGGCGAAGGATCAAGTAGATCAAGTCTCTCTACTAATTCTTGAGAACTGAGATAAGTTTCGTTAATAAATTTCCCAAAGTAATCCAAACTTTTTTGAGCAGCCTTTTTCTCGCCCAACTCATTATAAGCTATTGCTGCTGATAGTGAAACGATATTTACGGCTGCTAATCCATCTCTAATCTCATTCATACGAGCTTCAATTTTATCTGGTTTATCCCCTTTTAATAACTTCCCCCAAGTAGAATCTGGTTGTTCTTTAATAAAATTTACATTAGATTTTTGACTAAGCATTAGAAGGTTTCGACTATCTTCTGCATCTGAAATAACTTGCAGTAACATCATTGTTCTAATGTTTGGATCTGATATCTCTCTAGCCTGCAAGAGTTTCTGTTGACAACTATAGGCTATGGCAAGTCTATCTGACTCCTGTCCTTTTCTGACGTCCTCAATAGCATATTGTACATTTTGAATCTCCTCTGCAATCTGAGCCATTTGAATTTGTGACGAATAATCAGCTAACGCTTTATTTAATTCTGGTGTCAATTTAACAGATTTCAATGGTACATTTCCAATGACTTTATTAGTATTAGTATCTACTAATACAGCCAAGAGAGAGCCATCTTTCTTTGTCATTAATTTTAACACTCCTTGAGCAATTTGTTCCCGTTGTTCCGGAGAAAGAATTGCCTGAAAAACCTCTTCAGGTATACTAGATTGGACAACATTGATAAAGGCTGGAGCGGAATATAACATTTTTTCTACTTCAGATAAGATTTTATTTGCATTTTTGACTAAAGGTTTGGCTATTTCTGGTAACTTATTAAAAAACGATGAGGGTTTTAGTTTATAACCATCAATATCAAGAATATCGAAGTCATCTTCGCCAAAAAATAAAGCTTCATCCATAAATTACTACCTCATTATGTTTAAATTATTAGAAATATTGTACCATATTAAACAAAATTATGATTTTGATTTTTCTTTGATATTATCTATCCAATCATTTTTACTAGAATCTAACATAAAAAAACACTCTCCTATCCAATTGACAGCTCAAATCGTTCAGAATAGAACAATCCTAACTATCGAATACTCTAACTTCATAAATATCCATGCAATTCTAGGTTTAGAATTCCTATAAACTAAATGTTTTCGCACTATTATAAGACATTGATTGTCTTAGATTTTAATTTTTGAAGGATTCTAAAGCTAGAAGAACTCAAAAATGAAGATAACTAAGCTATTCGAAGCTTAGAAGAACCTTTTCTAAAATCCATACCCACTTTAACTAGCGACGCTTACAATTCTTCTGATGTGCTTTAAGTTTTTTGATAGCCCAATCATAGTGGCTTGACGTGCTACTGACAAAGTAGGAACCTAGACTTGTCCCACCCGTCCACTTATAGACACCTTTATTAAAAAGTTCGTCATTACTGAAGCCTTCCATCAACTCTAAAACCTCTTTATGCGATTGATTGAGGAGTTTGGTCGCTTCTTCTAAGGACGTTCTCTGGTGCTTCTTCCAAAAAGCGACATTCATTTCTCCATAAGTTTTCCAATTATAAGGTTCAGGGAGAAAAGGTCTTTCGTGATCTTTTTGATTAGAATGTACCCAAGTCAAAAGTAACTGCTGCCATTCATAAAGATGGATTAAGACATCCCGCAGATTCTTATCCCTTTTCCAGTGAACTTCTTTTTTCTTTTGGTCTCTTAAAAAATCAAATGGAGTCTGTAACTCATCTTCACTTAGTTGGGAGATGAAACGATTAAGCTTTTCATAGTTTTCCTTAGAGGCTAGTACTAGCTCCTCTTTTGTTTTAGGTCTAGGCACAGAGTTCTCCCTTCATATCTCTAGTTATTATTAGAGATTTTTTATCCTTTAAATCTCTATAACTTATCCTTTAATTTCTAAACAAAGAGATAGGCTGCTGGACAGGTCAAAGTATTCTTAATCGTTAAATGATTGATTTGATGGATTTTTTTACGGTCTGTATGGGGGAACTCTCGACAGGCCTTTGGCCGAACATCATAAATAGAACAGAGATTATCTCCTCCTAGAAATGGACAAGGCATAGATTTGAAAACCTTGTCACCATCTTCATCTACCTGCAGAAACTCTGCTTCAAAAGCGGGTAATTTCATCTTAAAATACTTGGCGATTCGTGTAATATCCGCTTCTTTAAAGTCCGGTCCCAAAGTCTTACAACAGTTAGCACATGCGGTACAATCAATCTCCTCAAAGACTTCTTGGTGTATCTGCTGGGCTATCTTATCTAAATTTTTTGATGGCTTTTTCTTTAAATTGGCTAAAATTTTACGGTGCTCCTTTTGCTTTTGCAAGGCCAGCTGGTAGTAATACTCAATATCAATTTCTTTAGACATAATTTCTTTCTAATTCACGTATTTTTGTCTATTATACCATAAACACTGCCCCTTTTTTGCCTCCTGAACAGAAAAAAGCCCTTCGGATAAAATCCGAGGGGCTAGAAACTTTGTTAAATCAACGGCCGAACTTTTGAATTTCAAGGTTCGGGATAAAATAGTTCACTGAACTATTTTATTTTTTAAGGTTGTAGAATGATTTCAATCCACGGTATTCAGCTACTTCACCAAGTTGGTCTTCGATGCGAAGCAATTGGTTGTATTTAGCGATACGGTCTGTACGTGAAAGTGAACCAGTCTTGATTTGTCCTGCGTTAGTTGCAACTGCGATGTCAGCGATTGTTGAATCTTCAGTTTCACCTGAACGGTGTGATACAACGGCAGTGTAACCAGCTTCTTTAGCCATTTCGATAGCTTCAAAAGTTTCAGTAAGAGTACCGATTTGGTTAACTTTGATAAGGATTGAGTTAGCAGCACCTTCTTGGATACCACGTGCAAGGTAGTCAGTGTTTGTTACGAAGAAGTCGTCACCAACCAATTGAACTTTCTTACCAAGACGTTCAGTAAGAGCTTTCCATCCATCCCAGTCGTTTTCATCCATACCATCTTCGATAGTGATGATTGGGTATTTGTTAACCAATTCTTCAAGGTAGTCGATTTGTTCTGCAGATGTACGAACAGCAGCGCCTTCACCTTCAAATTTAGTGTAGTCATAAACTTTACGTTCTTTATCGTAGAATTCTGATGAAGCACAGTCAAATCCGATAAATACGTCTTTACCTGGAACATATCCAGCAGCTTCAATCGCAGCAAGGATAGTTTCAACACCGTCTTCAGTTCCTTCGAAACGAGGAGCGAATCCACCTTCGTCACCTACGGCAGTTTCCAAACCACGTGATTTAAGGATTTTCTTAAGAGCGTGGAAGATTTCAGCACCGTAACGAAGAGCTTCTTTAAATGTTGGCGCACCAACTGGCAAGATCATGAACTCTTGGAAAGCGATTGGAGCGTCAGAGTGAGAACCACCGTTGATGATGTTCATCATTGGAGTTGGAAGAACTTTAGTGTTGAATCCACCAAGGTAGCTGTAAAGTGGGATTTCAAGGTAGTCAGCAGCAGCACGAGCTACAGCGATAGACACACCAAGGATTGCGTTTGCACCCAATTTACCTTTGTTAGGAGTACCGTCAAGTGCGATCATAGCACGGTCGATAGCTTGTTGGTCACGTACATCGTAGCCGATGATAGCTTCAGCAATGATGTTGTTTACGTTGTCAACAGCTTTTTGTGTACCAAGACCACCGTAACGAGATTTGTCACCGTCGCGAAGTTCAACTGCTTCGTGTTCACCAGTAGAAGCTCCTGATGGAACCATACCACGTCCGAAAGCACCTGATTCAGTGTAAACTTCTACTTCAAGTGTTGGGTTACCGCGTGAGTCTAGGACTTCGCGAGCGTAAACATCAGTAATAATTGACATTTTTTACTCTCCTTATGAGTTAAATTTTTTACACCTCTATAATACCTTAAAACCCCTCCTTTTTCAAGAAAAAACGTTATCTTTGTGCAAATTTTCCTTAACTTTATAAAGTAATCGCTTTCTTTTGTCTGTTTTATTCTAACTTTTATGATATACTGTTTTCATGACAGATTTATCAAAACAATTACTTGAAAAAGCTCATGGTGGAGCAAAATTAAATCCAGATGAGCAAAGACGCTATCTTGGTACTTTTGAGGAAAGAGTTCTTGGATATGCAGATATTGACACAGCAAATAGCCCTCAGTTAGAAAAAGGCTTTTTATCTATTTTAGAAAACCTTCAGGAAAAAGCAGAACCACTATTTGTGAAGATTTCACCAAATATCGAATTTGACAAGCAAGTTTTCTACTTAAAAGAAGCTAAAGAAACTGATAGTCAAGCTACTATTGTATCTGAAGAGCATACTTCTTCTCCTTTTGGTCTGATTATCCATAGCAATGCACCAGTACAAGTAGAAGAAAAGGACCTTCGACTTGCTTTTGCAAAACTTTGGGAAGTTAAAAAGGAAGAACCAGCCAAAACATCCATCTGGAAGAAATGGTTTGGCTAGATCTTGCGCATATTTAATAAATGCCCTATATTGGCAGCCGTGTGCTCCAAATAGAGACTGGCATTTTTCAAACTATCTTCTAAAGGTTCACTTTTCTCCAAAATAGAAAAAGCTGCTTGGATATTCTCAAATGGTAAGGGAGGTAAATCCTCAGCAATACTACCACAAATAGCAATGACAGGAACTCCGACAGGGGTTCTTTTTGCTACGCCTATAGGCGCTTTACCTGATAAGCTTTGACTATCTAGCCTTCCTTCTCCTACAACAACCAAGTCAGCATGTGAAACTTTCTTATCAAAGTTAATTAAGTTCAAGCAGCTATCAATTCCAGACACGATATTTGCCTGAGCAAAGGCACACAAACCGCCAGCAATTCCTCCACCAGCTCCTGCTCCTTTAATTTCTAATGTTGCAGGCGAGACTTTTTCATAAAAATTTTGGATTGCCTGATCTACGACTGCAAACATAGTAGGATCTAGGCCTTTTTGTTTTCCAAAAATGTAGGTCGCACCTTGAGGACCACATAAGGGACTCACGACATCTGCTAAAATACGAATTTGCACATCTTCAGGAATTTCATAGAGATTTTCTGTTGAAACAGAAGCTAAGTTCAATAAGGATTGACCGCAAGCGGGCAAGACATTTCCATTCTTATCATAAAATTGATAACCTAAACCAGCAACAATCCCCAGTCCTCCATCATTACTGGCCGTGCCACCAACGCCGATATAGATTTCTGTAATCCCTTGAGCAATGAGATGACGAATCAACTCTCCAATACCACAAGTTTGGATTTGCAGTGGATTTCGTTTCTCTAGCGGAATTTTTCCAAGGCCAACCAAGTCGGCAACTTCAAATAGTGCCAGTTGACTTTTTTGAAAATAGCGCATGGCTTCTTTTTGTCCAAAAGGTCCTGTCACTTGGATCCATTTTTCTTCAAGGTCAAGAGAATGTCGAATGGAATCTACTGTACCTTCGCCACCATCACCAACAGGGCAGAGAAGACATTCTACATCTGCTATCGATTGTTGGAAGCCTCTTTTTATTGCTTCAGCTACCCCTTCAGCGATCAAGCTTTCCTTAAATGAATCTGGTGCAATTACAATCTTCATATTTTCCCTCATTCTAAACAATCAATCAAAGGAAGAACTTCTAAAAAATCCCTCTTGTCAACATGATTCGGTATTTCTTTTTTGAGCACTTCTTTGGCACAAAAGGCGATTCCTAGCCCTGCTGACTTCAACATTAATAAGTCATTAGCCCCATCACCGATTGCAATCGTTCTTTCTTTAGAAAGTTTTAGTTCCTTTCTCCATTGTTCCAGAGTCTCTTTTTTAACCTGGGGACTGATAATTTGTCCAATCAATTTTCCAGTTAAAAGACCATCTTTGCCTTCAAGTTGGTTGGCAGAGAAATGAGCAATGCCAAGTGATTTTGCTAATCTATCAACTATTGGTGTAAATCCACCGGACACCAGACCAACTAGGATGCCGTTCTTTTGGAGAATAGAGATAAATTTCTGTGCATTTGGCGATAGATGAATAGACTTGAAGACTTTATCAAAGACCGAAACAGGAAGACCTTCCAACAAGGACACTCTTTTTCGTAAACTGCTTTCAAAGTCTAACTCTCCTCGCATCGCCTGACTTGTAATCTGCGAAATTTCTTCCTCAAAACCTGCCTCTCTTCCTAAAAGATCAATCACTTCTTCTAGGATTAAGGTTCCATCAACATCCATAACACACAAGCCTTTTACTTGAGACATCAGTTTTCCTCTCTAAACAGCCCAAAAATCGTATGAAGTCATCATACGATTTTATCTATTAATTAACTAAGCTTTGGTACAAGTCTAGATATGACTTGCAGGCTGTATCCCATGAGAAATCACACTCCATAGCTTGTCTTTGTAAGTTTCTCCAAACGTCAGGGTGGTTTCTATACAGGTCCAAAGCTGTTTGGAAAGTCCAATTTAACCAGTAAGGAGACAGATTGTCAAAGCTAAAGCCAGTACCGCTTCCTTCGATTGGATTGAAAGCGCGAACTGTATCTCGTAAACCACCAACTTCATGAACCAATGGCAAGGTTCCGTAACGCATAGCCATCATTTGAGACAAGCCACATGGTTCAAAACGACTTGGCATGAGAAAGAGGTCACAAGCAGCGTAGATTTCTTGAGCTAGTTTGACATCAAAAGTGATATTTGCTGATAGCTTATCTGGATAGATTTGAGCAAACCATGAGAAAGCACCCTCAAAGGATGGATCTCCAGTTCCCAAAAGAACAATCTGAATATCTTCTTGCAAGATATGGTGCAGACTTTCCACCACCACATCAAAACCTTTTTGACGTGTCAAACGAGAAACAATTCCCACCAGTGGAACGTCAGCTCTAACTGGCAAGCCAACTCTCTCTTGTAATTTTGCCTTATTCTTGGCTTTTCCAGACAGATCTTCCTGATTAAAATGATAGTCTAAAAGGGCATCCGTCTGAGGATTATAAAGGTCAGCATCAATCCCATTCACGATACCAGAAACTTTACCAGACTCCATCCTAAGAATCTGATCCAAGTTACATCCAAACTGACTAGTCATAATTTCATGAGCATAACTAGGTGAAACAGTTGACACACGGTCTGCGTAAAGAATACCAGCCTTCATCCAGTTCAGACAGTTGTTCCAGCGAAGGGTGCCATCAGCGTATCGTTCAAAGCCAACTCCAAACAAATCACCCAACATTCCTTCTGAAAATTGTCCTTGGAATTCTAAATTATGAATTGTTAAAACTGTTTTAATGCCCTCATAGGCTTGAATCCAACGGTATTTTTCCTTCAACAAGAAAGGAATCATAGCTGTATGGTAGTCATGAACATGGAGAAGATCAGGGATAAAGTCAATCCTTTCCATAGCCTCAATGGCAGCCAGTTGGAAAAAGGCAAAGCGTTCTCCGTCATCAAAATCACCGTAAACATGACTACGGAAGAAATAATATTGATTATCGATAAAGTAGAAAGTGACACCATTTAATACTGTTTTCTTAATTCCACAATACTGTCTGCGCCAACCAACACTCACCTCAAAATGAAGAACATCTTCAATCTGATTTCCAAATTTAGCCTCTACCATGTCATAGTAGGGTAAAATTACGGCAACTTCGTGCCCAGCTTTTACCAGTGATTTGGGAAGAGCGCCAATGACGTCTCCCAAACCACCTGTTTTTGAAAAGGGTGCACCCTCAGCTGCTACAAATAAAATTTTCATGAATGAATATCCTCTGTTACTTTAGCACCTTTCTTAACGACGACTGGATGTTCTGCAGTTCCACGGATCACAACTCCATCCGCAACTTCAACACCCTTGTCCAAGATAGCATATTCTACCTGAGCACCTTCTCCAATAACAACACGAGGGAATAAGATGCTATCTTTAACCAAGCTATCCTTATGCACATGAATATTACGTGATAGAACAGAATTAGCCACTTCCCCCTCAATGATACTACCAGAAGCAAACTGAGACGTGCTTACCTTCGATGTGTTAGCATAGTAGGTCGGTTCTTCATTCTTGACCTTTGTATAAATCTTTTGATTTGGTGAGAAGAGAGAGTAGAATTTTTGTGATTCAAGCATATCTTTGTTAGCTTTGTAATAAGACTCTACAGAATGAATATTTGCTAGATAACCTGTGTACTCGTAGGCAAAAGCCCCTTCTTTTGCAGCTAAATCCCGTAAAACATAACGCAATTTCTCTGGATGTTCTTTCTTAGCTTCTTCTTCTAAGCGTTCAATCAACCACGGTGTATCAACGACAAAGATATCTGTAGACATATTGTAAACTTCATCTGTTGATTTACTATCAAAGAGTTTGTGAGAACGAACATGGTCTGTTTCATCCACTTCCAAGATTGCATTTACTTCTGAAATATCTTTTTTAGGTAGTTTTTTATAAACTACAGTGATAGGCCCCTTATTTGCACTGTGTAGGTGGAATACTTGGTTCAGATCAATATTAATCAAAACATCACAGTTAAGTGATACTGTTTGGTTTGAGCCAGAACGTTTCAAATAAGTAAGAAGCTGTTGGTAGTATTCTTTTCCAACTGTACTACTTTCCACACGGGTATTGTAAATACCTAGATAGTAGTGGCTAAGAAGAGTTGACAAGCCCCACTCACGACCAGAACGGATATGGTCAAAGACTGAACTGATATTGTCTTGTTGGAAAATACCAAAAATACTACGCACACCAGCATTAGCAAGACTTGAGAGCGGGAAGTCGATCAAACGATATTTACCACCAAATGGCAAACTAGCTACTGGACGGTGGTCGGTCAATGTTGACATATCATGAAAACCAACTGTGTTTCCTAAAATGGCAGAATATTTATCAATCTTCATCTGTTGCTACCCCCACTACTTCATCATATCCTACAACTTGTACTTCTTCTGTTCCATCAATTTCGACACCATCAGAAATAACTGCGCCTTCACCAATAATGGCACGTTTGATTTTAGCTCCCTGACCAACAATTGCACCACTCATGATAACTGAATCTACTACTTCTGCCCCTTCGCGAACTTGCGCACCTGTTGAAAGGATAGAATGTTTAACAGTTCCATCTACAAAACAGCCATCGACAACCAAGGAATCTTCCACATGAGCATTTGCCCCAAGGAAGTTTGGTGGTGAAATTAAGTTTCTTGAGTAAATCTTCCATTGACGGTTACGGCTGTCCAAGGCATTCTCTGGAGAAATGTACTCCATGTTCGCTTCCCAAAGCGACTCAATCGTACCAACGTCTTTCCAGTAACCATTAAATTCGTAGGCATAAACACTTTCACCTGACTCAAGGTAATTTGGAATGACATTTTTACCGAAGTCTGACATATCGACATTGCTCTTTTCAGCAGCAACGAGCATATTGCGCAGACGTTGCCAATCAAAAATGTAAATTCCCATAGAAGCTTTGGTAGATTTAGGTTGAGCTGGTTTTTCTTCAAATTCAACAATGCGGTTATTGGCATCTGTGTTCATAATACCAAAACGGCTAGCTTCCTTAAGAGGAACATCAAGAACTGCGACTGTCAAACTAGCATTATTATCCTTGTGAGACTGGAGCATATCATCATAGTCCATTTTGTAGATGTGATCCCCAGACAGAATCAAGACATACTCAGGGTTGACACTGTCGATATAGTCGATATTTTGGTAAATAGCGTGGCTAGTCCCCTCAAACCAACGATTTCCTTCACTTGCAGAATAAGGTTGAAGGATAGAGACACCAGAATTAATCCCATCTAGACCCCAACTTGAACCATTCCCAATATGGTTGTTGAGAGCAAGCGGTTGGTACTGTGTAATGACTCCAACATTGTTGATGCCTGAGTTGGCACAGTTTGAAAGAGCAAAGTCAATGATACGGTAGCGCCCACCAAATTGCACAGCTGGTTTTGCAATGCTTTGAGTGAGTTTACCGAGACGAGTTCCTTGCCCACCAGCAAGAATCAAAGCTAACATTTCATTCTTCATTTTCTACTCCTTTTTGGTTTTTACTTGTGACGGTTTTAGTAGGTTTCAAGCGACGTTTGATTTTCCATATACTTGCTCCCATAGCCGGTAGGGTAAAGGTCAAGGTCTGCTCATAATCTTTCCAAAGTCCTTCTTGTGTTTGCACAGTTTGATTGTGTTCTTTCCAAACGCCTCCCCACTCTTCTAACTCAGTATTCCAGACTTCTTCGTAAATCCCTGCAACAGGAAGTCCGATTGTAAAATCTTTTCGTTCAACAGGTGCCATATTAAAGATACAGACTAACATATCATCCTTCTTACCCTTACGGATGAAGGAAAGAACACTCTGGTCTCGATTATCCGCATCGATGATTTCAATACCATCATAGCTGGTATCAATTTCCCACAGACAGCGGTGGTCTTTATAAAACTGGTTTAGCTGAGAAGTGAAATACTTCATCTTAGCATTCATTGGATCTTCTAGATTAGACCATTCCAACTGTTCTTCAGATTTCCATTCTAGGAATTGCCCATATTCACTACCCATGAAGAGTAATTTCTTACCAGGGTGACAAATTTGGTAAGTGTAGAGATTACGCAAGCCTGCGAATTGATTATAACGATCTCCCCACATCTTGTGCATCATACTCTTCTTGCCATGAACCACTTCATCGTGCGAGAATGGTAGGAGATAATTCTCCTTGAAGACATACATAAAGCTAAAAGTCACCAGGTTAAAGTCATATTTACGATAAATCGGATCTTCTTCGTAGAATCGGAGGATATCATTCATCCAACCCATATTCCATTTGTAGTCAAATCCTAGACCATCTGAATCCTTGGTGTCAGTAATCTGAGTAGCTGATGAACTTTCCTCAGCTATCATCATAACATCTGGATGAGCTTGTTTAATGACATCATTCAAACGTTTTAAGAAATAATATCCCTCGTAGTTGAGATTGCCCCCATCTTTATTAGGCGTCCATGGAGCATCGTCGTAGTCAAGATAGAGCATGTTGCTCACTGCATCCACACGAATACCATCTAGATGGTAAAAGTCAATCCAAAACTTAATACTAGAAATCAAGAAAGACTGGACTTCATTCTTTCCAAGGTCAAAATTGAGTGCTCCCCAACCATAGTTATGAGCCTTATTATGGTCTTGGTATTCAAAAGTCGGTGTTCCATCATAATAGGCCAAGGCATCATCATTGATAGTAAAGTGACCAGGTACCCAGTCTACAATAACGCCTATATTGTTTAAGTGACATTCCTCAACAAAATCTTGAAACTCTTCAGGACGACCATAGGCATGCTCTAAAGCGAAGTAACCCATAAGCTGATAACCCCAACTCAAACCGAGTGGGTGAGACATCAAAGGCATAAACTCAATGTGAGTATAGTTCATCTCAACCAAGTAAGGAATAAGTTCATCTTTCAATTGAGCAAAACTATAGGGGCTGCCATCAGGATTTCTCTTCCAAGAGCCAGCATGAGCCTCGTAAATATTGACAGGACGCTCTTCAAAGCTCAAGCGTTTTCTACGGGCTAGCCAGAGACCATCCTTCCATTTCTTTTCTGGAATATCTGTTAAAATAGCACCAGTCCCAGGTCGTGCCTCATACCGTACAGCCAAAGGGTCAATCTTCATCAGCTGATGACCATTTGCACGTGTGATATGGTACTTATAAATTTGGCCTTCTTGAGCAAGACTGGTAAAGACTTCCCAGACTCCAAATTCATTCCGTTCCATCAGAATTTGATTTTCAACCCAATTAGTGAAATCCCCTACCAAGTGAACAGCCTGAGCATTAGGCGCCCACACACGAAAAGTATAGCCATACTCTCCATTTTTTTCTTCCCTATGAGCTCCCAGATAGTGCTGGAGGTGAAAATTTTCACCTGTCATAAAGGTTTTTAAAGCTTTTTTCTTATCCATACACCCTCCTATTTCTGTAAGCGTTTTCTATAGATTTATTATACTACCTTTTTAGGGAAGATTCAAGTAAATTACGGAATTTGCAAAAAAATCTTTTGAAAGTCTTCAACAAATTCACTGATGTGTTCACTTGTAAATCAAGAAATTTTCAGAAACGCTTTGAAAACGAATTGTTTTTTATAATACTATCATAAAGTTCGTTATTTAGCTAACAAAAATATAATTTTAAGTAAAAAAATAAATCAGGAAACGAATCTCCTGATTTTATTAACAGATAAAGCACCACAAATGAATTTAAATTGAAAATCTATTCTACAAAACTTTAAAGACGCTGGCACTGACGCCACCAACCATGTCTTTATCACTTAAATGGCTATTGGTCACCAATAGTTCTAGATTTCCAGCATTTTCAAACTGGAAGTCTTGCCCTTTAGCATTAAATACAACCAGTAAATGTTCTTCCCCTTGAATCTCATAGACAATCCAACCACTATGTTCGTGGGCTGAATGAACAAAGACATGATGGTAAATGTCATCATAAGTTGGGTAAGAAAAGGCACTGGTTTCTGTCTTCAATCGAATCATCTGACGGATAAACTCAATACTGTCTTGACGCTCATTAATCAAGTCCCAGTTCACTTGGTTCACACTGTCTGGAGCATTATAGCTATTCATAGCACGCTCTCTATCATCATGGGTCAACTCACCATTTTTACCAGTCGCAACTAGTTTGGTACGACCAAATTCTTGACCGATTTCCATAAAGGCCATCCCTTGCATGAGTAGGTTCATAGCTGTGGCTGTCTCAACCTTGCGCATGATTTGTTCTGAACTTTGGTCTGGATGTAGTGTTGCCAACAAATCGTGAAGATTGTAATTGTCATGGGCCTCTACATAGTTAAGCACTTGGTTTGGATGTGTATAAGTACCTAATTCACGACTGCCTAGGATTGCTTTGGCTAGAATTGGCTCTGTCGCAGCACCACTAACAAAGCCTGACTTGATAGCACCGTAAACTTCTCCACCTTTTACAGCATCACGCTGATTGTCGTTAAAGAAACCGATATTTGGCATCTGGTAGGCATTGTCTTTCTTGGCCTTGTCATAAGGTGCAAGACCTGTTCCCATATCCCAACCTTCTCCATAAAGGATAATGTTAGGGTCAATTTCATCCAAGCTCTGACGAATCATCTGCATGGTCTTAACATCATGAATCCCCATCAAATCAAAACGGAAGCCGTCAATATTGTATTCCTGCACCCAGTATAGAAGAGAATCAATCATATACTTGCGGAACATTTCGTGTTCACTGGCTGTTTCATTTCCAACACCCGTTCCATTTTGGAAGGTGCCATCTGGATTCATACGATAGTAGTAATCAGGGACAGTTGTTTGGAAAGGTGCATCAACAACTGAGAAGGTATGGTTATAGACCACATCCATAATGACACCAATGCCAGCATCGTGATAGGCTTGAACCATGGTCTTCAAATCACGAATAACCTGAGCAGGATCCTCTGGGTTTGTTGAAAGGCTCGTCTCTGGTGCGTTATAGTTTTGTGGGTCATAGCCCCAGTTGTAGGTGACATTCCCATCTGCATCATATTCTTTGTGACGGTCTGCAATTGGTTGCAACTGAACATAATTATATCCCAGCTTCTTGATGTAATCAAAAGCAGTTGCTTGGCCATACTGGTTAACCGTTCCAGTCTGTGCAGCACCTAAGAAAGTTCCTCGAAGATGTTCATCCACACCTGAGGTCGGTGATTTGGTCAAATCACGAATATGCATTTCACAGATAACTGCCTTACATGGATTTTCCAAGCGCCAAGTAGCCTCAGAACCGTGCTTAACCTCAAAGTTTTCAACTTGCTTTTCTGCATGGCTCAGAATAGCTGAACGTTTGCCATCAGGACTGGTTGCAATGGTATAAGGATCGCGTGTCAGTGTTTGGTGGTGAGGAAATTGGACTTGATACTGATAAGCCTTACCAGTCAAATCTTCCTCAACATCCAAACTCCAGACACCGATTGTATTGTCTTTATGATTATAAGAGTAGCTATTGCCTCTTTCCATATCAAAAGTTTTCCAAACAGGTGCGTCATTAGCAGCTGATTCATAAACGACTATCTGCACTTCTGTCGATGTTGGAGCCCAAAGAGCAAAATGAGCTTGATTATCCTCTACACGGCACCCCAATTCCCCTTGGTAACCCCAATGATGATCAAAACTAGCACTGTTAATGGCCTTATCAAAGGCAAAAGGATTTTGATTTTTATAGAAAGGACTTGCAATAGCAGGATTTTCAGAGTAATAAATCCTGTCATCCCCTTCCAAAATCCAGACCTCTGTTAAGAGGGGATAGTGATTAAATCGGATAGCATATTCTTTACTGGTTTGGCCTGTATGAACCACAAAATTCAAACTTTCTAAGGCATGAGCGCTTGGGTGTTCAAAACTAAATAAAGCACCAAAATAATCTTCTTTGTAGGTCAGCAAATCAATTCGCTGGTCTTGACTTTTTACAAAAGAGCAGGTGTCGTATTCTCCATTCTTGCGATGGTAATGAATACGCATAGGGTAGTTATACATTTTTTAATTTTCCTTTTTACTTCTTAATTTGTTTCTATTTCACTAATAAATTCTATACCAATTTTGTCCCGATTAAAAAACATAAGCATATTATCTAAACTCTGTTTTTAAACAATCATTACAAACTTTCTAGCCAAGCTTCACCTCGAACCTCGATACCAAGTTCTTGTGCTTTTTGAAGTTTGCTTCCAGCATCTGCACCTGCCACGACGAGGTCGGTCTTTTTAGAAACACTACCTGTCACTTTGGCACCCAGACTTTCGAGTTTACTTTTAGCTTCTGAGCGCTTGAGCCGTTCCAATTTTCCAGTCAATACAACGGTCAAGCCTGACAAGGCCGCATTCGCAACTACTGTCTGACCTTTATAATCCAGATTGACCCCAGCTTCTTTCAACTCGTCTAAGAGAATCTTCGATCCTTCTGTAGCAAAGTAAGTCTGAAGACTCTTGGCAATCACACCACCCAGACTTTCAATACTAGCCACTTCCTCTGGATCTGCCTGCGCCAGATTTTCGATTGAATGAAAATGTTGAAGTAACAACTGACTGGCCTTGCTTCCGACATGACGAATTCCCAAACCAAACAAGAGTTTCTCGGCAGAATTTTCCTTAGATGCTTGAATGGCTTGATACAGTTTAGCAGCGGACTTTTCCTTAACCCCCTCTAAAAGGAGGAAATCGTCTTCTTTCAAACGGTAAATATCTGCCACATCCTTGACTAGATTAGCAGCAAAGAGTTTCTCAACAATAGATGGACCAAGGCCTGTAATATTCATGGCATCACGAGAAGCAAAATGAATCAAACCTTCCATGATTTGGGCAGGACAACGCGGATTGATACAACGGAGGGCCACTTCATCTTCAAAGTGCAACAAGTCAGAGTTACAACTTGGACAGTTTGTAGGGATATCCAGTTTCTCTTCAGAAACCCGTTTGGACTCTACCACTCGTAAAACAGCAGGGATGATATCCCCAGCCTTATAGACGATGACCGTATCGTCTTTGCGGATATCTTTTTCAGCAATATAATCTACATTGTGCAGGGTCGCACGACTAACAGTCGTACCAGCAAGCTGAACTGGTGTTAGATTTGCAGTTGGGGTTACAACACCCGTACGGCCAACTGTCCAATCAACTGATAAGAGTTGAGCTTCTTTTTCTTCAGCTGGGAACTTGTAGGCCACTGCCCACTTTGGAGCCTTAACGGTAAAACCGAGTTCTTCTTGACTTGCTAGGTCGTTTACCTTGATCACCACCCCATCGATATCATAGGGAAGACTGTCTCGTTCCTCTCCTACTTCTTGGATAAAATTCCAGATTTCATCTATATTTTCAGCCAAAATCCGCTTAGGATTGACCACAAAACCTAGTTGTTCAAGGTGCGTCAAAACTTTTTCTTGACTATCACGAGTTGACGGGCTGGCTTCTTGATAGAGGAAAGTCGCAAGATTGCGCTTGGCAACTACTGCTGTATCCAACTGTCGCAGGGTGCCTGCTGCCGCATTACGAGGATTGGCAAATTCAGGCTCTCCATTTTCTTGGCGAGCTTGGTTAACCTGGTCAAAAGAAGCGCGTGGCATGTAACATTCCCCACGAACTGTGATATCTAGTTCTTCTGGCAAGGTCAAAGGAATGTCCTTAACACGCTTAAGGTTTTCCGTGATATTCTCCCCAACAGAACCATCTCCACGCGTTGCCCCAGCAACGAAAATCCCCTTTTCATAATTCAGTGAGATAGACAAGCCATCGATTTTCAGCTCACAAATATAGGTTGGATGAGCCACTTCCTTACGAACACGCGCGTCAAAAGCTTCAAGCTCCTCACGTGAAAAAGCATCCTGCAAACTATAAAGAGGATACTGATGACTGTATTTTTCAAAACCATCTAAGACTTTGCCACCAACACGATGGGTCGGACTGTCTGCTAACACTTGATCTGGATAGGCAGACTCCAACTCGACCAACTCACGGTAAAGGCGGTCATACTCACTGTCTGAAACCGACGGATTGTCGCTGGTATAGTACTCAGTCGCATAGCGATTGAGCAAGGCGACCAACTCATTCATTCTTTTATTCATAAAACCATTTTACCATAAACTAAGCCCTCCTCACAAACGAGAAGGGCTGAAAAAACACTTAGATTGGAATTATTTTTAAAACTCAAGCAGCCTTATATCAATTTTTCAAAATGAGTTCGAACATAAATAAACGATATACAAGACAAGATGATAACACCACTTCCAATTATCAGGAAAGAAGAGAGATGTACACTTGGCAAGACTGTCATAAATCCTTTTGCAATAGGCATAAATAGAATAGCTAAGGTAAAAATTGTACTCAGTACTCTCCCAAGAAATTCGCTCTCAACCTTGGTTTGTACTTGAGTAAAAAAGTGAATATTAAAAATCGTCATAAAGAGTTCACAAATCAGGTTTCCAGAAAAGGTTAAAATATTGGGCAGTGGCAAACCCATCATGAAAACTCCGACACCTGTCAAAACTAGTAAAATCAAAAGATTATAAACATTAGCTTTAATTTTACTAGCTAGAAGAGCCCCAATGATGGAACCAATAGCCCCCATAGTTAAAATACTTGCATAGGCTCCTTCTGACCCGTAAAGCTGATTCGAAAAGGGAAGTAGAAATTCAAAAGCTGCAAAAAAGAAATTAACGCTAGAAGCTACCAGCAAAAGGAAGAAAATTTCTTGCTGATGCCAGATATAGTGTAACCCATCCTTGATATCTACAAAAATATCTCTCCCAGTAAAAGCCTTTTTCTCTTGAACTTTTGCTTCCTCTTTTGGAAGGAAAGCCACTAGAACAAAAGCAATGAAAAAAGTCAGCGAGTCTAGCAGTAGCGTCATATGGAGACTTGCAAATTGTAAAACAAGGAAGGAAAGAACAGGAGAGCTAACACCTACAACCTGCAAAACCAGCTCTAAGCGAGAGTTATAGATCACAATCTCATCTTTCTCAACAACCTCAGTTATAATTGCTTTATTGGCTGTACGAGAAAATGCAAAGGCAATCGCCTGAACAATGTTGGCAAAAATCAAAGCCCCAATCATCCAGCTGTCATTCCTTATAAAAGAAATAGACAGACAAAGAATCCCACAAACAAGGTCTGTCGACATTAAAATCCTACGACGAGAAAAACGGTCTGAAACGACTCCGCCAAAAGGATTTACGAGAATGGATGTGACGAGTTCAGAAATCTGATAAATCCCTAGAACTGTCTGTCCTATCGTTCCCATTGATGCCAACCAAACACTGTTTCCATAATCATAGAGCATATTTCCTATCTTGTTTATAGCTCCTCGACTAATCAACTGTACTGCGTATCGATTCATAAAAACTCCTCTCAAATTTTGAAACTATTGTATCAAAATTTGGAGGAGTTTCTCATTTTTCCCATATTCGGGAAAATTAATCTTTGACAAATTTCTCGTAGTGTCCCTGATAGTAGGCTACTTGCTCTGGAAGACCTAGTAGGTCAAAAATACGCATGGCCTCTTTCATCTGCTTACAGCCTTCTTTACACTGTCCTTTTTGGTACAAGGAAAAGCCTTTTAGATAATGGAAAATATTACGCTCATACAGTTTGATCCCTTTACCAATAATCTTCTCTGTATAAGTCTCAAAATAGCTTGCATTTTCGAAAGAAAGATGCTCTAAACAATGCTGGTAACAATTAAGGGCTAAAATCAAGACCAGTTTTCTATGGCGCCCAATTTCTTGGTAAAACTCCTCCCTCTCCATAACTTCTCTACCAATCCGAGTGACATAGTCCACATCGTAGAAACTATAGAGGTTCCCGAAAAGAATCAACTCATACATGGTCCATTCTTCTGTTTTGAAGAGATAATCTGCCACCTTATCCAAATCATCCTGCTTCATATGATAACTCGAATCTCTTTGACAAATCAGACCTTGTAGCAAAATCCAGTTCAGCTCAAAATAAAGGGGAGTCGTCGAACTCTTAGCCTTTTCAAGTTGTTCTCTTTGAAGCTTTTGAAAACCTGCAATATCATTTGAATAGTAAAGAGGCACAATTTGTCCCATCATGGCAACATGTTCATGATTATGAAAATTCCTTGCCTTGTCCATGAAATTTTCGATTGTAACATGAATGTTATCCAAAATCTCAAAGAAACGAGAAACTGCTAGGTCAGACTCCCCAAGCTCAAAGCGAGATAACTGGGAAGTTGAACAGGACTCCCCTGCCGCCTCCTTTAAAGAATAATTTCCACTTGTTCGAAATTCACGAAATACCTTTCCAAGATGTTCCATTTTACACCTGCTCCGATAATTCTTCCCACTCAAGCATAGCTTCTTCCTGACGGTGACTGATTTTGTCCAGTTCAGCCTGCAATTCCATGAGTTTGTCGGCATCGTTTGTCTCCAACATTTGTTCAGAAATGGCTTGGCTTTGACTTTCTAACTCTTCGATTTCAGCTTCTAGACTTTCAATTTGTCGCATGAGTTTGCGAACTTCTTTTTGACTTTCTTTCTGGGCCTGGTAGTCATTAACTGGACTCGGTTCTTTTGCTTGATTGCTAGTTGAAGCTTCCTCAGCCTGAGTCATTTCTACTTCTGCTTTCTTCTCAACATAGTAGTCGTAATCTCCAAGGTAGAGAGTCGAGCCATTCTCAGACAATTCCAAAACATGAGTTGCCACACGATTGATAAAGTAACGGTCGTGGCTGACAAATAGAAGAGTTCCATCAAAGTCAATCAAAGCATTTTCCAACACTTCCTTGCTATCAATATCCAAGTGGTTGGTTGGCTCATCCAGAATCAAGAAGTTGTTGTTTTCCATAGACAATTTAGCTAAAAGCAAACGAGCTTTTTCACCACCAGACAGCATGCCAACTGATTTTTTTACATCATCTCCTGAGAAAAGGAAGGCACCTAGACGGTTACGGATTTCAACTTCTGGTGTCAGTTTAAAATTATTCCAAAGTTCATCAAGTACCGTATTACTTGGTGTCAGCTTGCTTTGGGTTTGGTCATAGTAACCAACCTCAACATTAGCGCCAAAGCGCTTCTCACCCTTGATAAAAGGAATCTGGTCCACGATTGATTTGATAAAGGTTGACTTGCCAATACCATTGGGACCAACGATGGCGACAGCATTCATCTTACGAAGGTCTAGGTTAATCGGTTGTGACAGTACTTCCCCGTCATAGCCAATAGCTGCATTTTCAACAGTCAAAACAACATTGCCCGACGTTTTTTCAGACTGGAAAGTCATATTGGCTGATTTCTTGCCAGCTTCTGGCTTGTCCAAACGCTCCATTTTTTCTAGTTGTTTACGACGAGATTGGGCACGTTTAGTCGTTGAAGCTCGGACTAGATTGCGGTTGACAAAATCTTCCAGAGCGGCAATTTCTTTTTGTTGCTTTTCATAGTTTTTTGCTTCAGTAGCTAGCTTTTGCTCCTTCAACTCGACAAAACGAGAGTAATTACCCACATAACGATCCAAGGAATGCTTGGTCAAATCTAGCGTAATTGTCGCAACCTTGTCCAAGAAATAACGGTCGTGGCTGACAATAATAAGGGCACCGCTATAATTTACCAAGTAATTCTCTAGCCAGGCTATAGTTTCAATATCTAAGTGGTTGGTTGGCTCGTCCAATACCAAGAGATTGGGCTTTTCAAGGAGCATTTTGGCCAGCGCCAAACGAGTATTTTGACCACCCGAAAGCTCAGCAATTTTCATCTGCCACATAGATTCATCAAACTTGAATCCATTTAAAATCGCTCGAATATCAGCTTCATAGGTAAAGCCACCTGCTTGACGAAAATTCTCAGATAAGCGGTCATAATCTGACATCAGTTTATCCAAATCCTCACCAGACTTTTCACCCATCTCCAACTCCATCTGACGAAGTTGTTGCTCTGTCCGACGTAAGTCATCAAAGACATGAAGCATCTCATCGTAGATGGTATTTTCAGACTCAAAACGGCTATCTTGGGCTAGGTAAGACAGAGAAATTTCTTTTTTCTTATTGATTTCTCCACTAGTTGGCTCCTCTTCTCCAACTAAAATCTTCAAAAGAGTAGACTTACCTGCTCCATTTTTCCCAACAAGAGCAATCCTGTCTCGTTCATCAACCTGCAGGTTGATATTATCAAAAAGAACCTCTCCTGCAAAAGAACGTTCAATTTTATTAGCTTGTAAAATAATCATATACCTATTTTACTATCTTTTTCTATTTTATACAAATGCAATAAAAAAAGTTCAAGTTTAAAACTCGAACTTTTAATATTAATAACCAACCCCTCCACGAAATGTGCGAGCCATATCGTTTAAATCATAGTTCTTAGAAGAAGTGTCAATGGTCCATTTCCCATCTTTTTTACTCATTTTAATTTCATACCCCTCTTTTCTCATACTATCACTAGTATCTAGAGGAGTAGACTCAAATTGGCTTGGAGCATTTTCTAGAATATACTTCTCACCAGCTTTCATAGCTTCTGAATAGTTACCATATTTTCCTTTATTTTCTTCGTAGAATTTACGGCTTAGTTCATAAACATTTAAGTTATCCAAGTCAATTGTTTCTGGTCTTACATAGATAACTGCATAGTCAGGCAAATAAGTTTTTACTTTGTATTCTACCTTTGCTCGTTTAGCATTAGCTTTGATATATCCTTCAGCAAAGGTGCGGAGTTCTGAATCTGAAGGTTTGTAGTTATGAAAACTTTTTCCGAATGATTCTGTAAATTTCTTAATGAATTCTTCCCTATCAGCCTTAACATCATTAGTGAATTCAGCTCCACCATCAGATGACTTTTTATCATCTGCAAGTGCAACAACTTTGGCCTTGTTATCAGCAGTGCTTAGTTTTGCTCCACCACCTGAGTTTTCCCCATCAAGGTAAACCGCATCAACATACTTTTTCATTACTTCTTTAGCTTCATCAATATGATCTTCGTACTTACTTGGATCAACTTTGATAGCTACATCATTATTCTTATTAGATTTTTCTTTGATATCTTCATAGAAGCTAGGTGCAAAATGAAGCTCATATTTAGCATTTTTATCAACTTCATAGACAACATAGCCAGCTACACTTTTTCCTTTAGAAATACTATCCCCATAATCCATGAATTTAGTTTTACTGTCACTATCATACATTTGAATTGGTTCTACTTTTTCATCTTTTTCATTGTAAAGAGTGATATCGCGGCTAGTGAAACTGAACTGTTTGTCACGATTGTTTTTGATTTCTACTTGAAGTGCAAGATAGCTTGAAGATGAATTTTCATCCTTAGGCAATACAAACATTCCATCTTTAACAGATATTTCAAAGTTAGAATTTGATGCAGTACCGTTGTCGCTGGCTTTTTTCGAAGTTCCACAAGCAACAAGTGCTAAAGCTGATAACAACAAAGCAGAATGCTTAAGAATTTTTTTCATAATAGAATGTCTCCTTTTATTATTACTGATATTATACCATAGGTATAATAATATTCAAAACAGAAAACCGAATGTTTAAAAAAATCTAAAAATTATAGAATTCTTTCTAAAATTGGTTGAACAAATTATAAATGCCTAACTAATCACTAAATGTTTTTTAAAATCTATTTCCTATGCTTATACAATAGAAAACCAGAAAACTAAATCTGATAGATATCGTGAGGAAAATGATTTATTAAAGTAGTGACTCTCATGCTAACGTTTTACTAAAACGCTAAAAAGTGCTATAATGTGAACGGTTAAAACAATTTACAAAAAGGAGAATTTCAATGTCTTACCAAGAAAATTGCCAGAAATGGGTTGATTTTGCGGAGCTTCCTGACTACCTTCGTCAAGATTTGGAAAATATGGATGAAAAAACGAAGGAAGATGCCTTCTATACAAACCTTGAATTTGGTACTGCAGGTATGCGTGGCTTGATTGGTGCTGGTACAAATCGCATCAACATCTACGTTGTTCGTCAAGCTACTGAAGGATTGGCTCGTTTGATTGAGTCTAAAGGTGGAAACGAAAAAGAACGTGGTGTAGCAATCGCCTACGATAGTCGTCACTTCTCACCTGAGTTTGCCTTTGAATCTGCAGCAGTTCTTGCTAAACACGGCATCAAATCTTACGTATTTGAAAGCCTCCGTCCAACTCCAGAACTATCATTTGCAGTTCGTCACCTCAACTGTTTCGCGGGTATCATGGTCACAGCCAGTCACAACCCTGCTCCATTTAACGGATACAAGGTCTACGGTGAAGACGGTGGACAAATGCCTCCACACGACGCAGACGCTTTGACTACATATATCCGTGCAATCGAAAACCCGTTTACAGTTGAAGTTGCTGATGTGGAAGCTGAAAAAGCTTCTGGCTTGATTGAAGTCATCGGCGAAGCTGTCGATGTAGAATACCTTAAAGAGGTTAAGGACGTAAACATCAACCCAGCCTTGATTGAAGAATTTGGTAAAGACATGAAGATTGTCTACACACCACTTCATGGTACTGGTGAAATGTTAGCTCGTCGTGCTCTTGCCCAAGCAGGATTTGACTCTGTTCAAGTCGTTGAAGCACAAGCAACTGCTGACCCAGACTTCTCAACTGTAAAATCTCCAAACCCAGAAAGCCAAGCAGCCTTTGCCCTTGCTGAAGAACTTGGTCGTCAAGTTGGTGCAGATGTTCTTGTGGCAACTGACCCTGATGCTGACCGTGTTGGTGTTGAAGTTCTTCAAAAAGATGGTAGCTACCTCAACCTTTCAGGTAACCAAATCGGTGCTATCATGGCTAAATACATCTTGGAAGCCCACAAAAACGCTGGAACTCTTCCTGAAAATGCAGCCCTCTGCAAATCTATCGTATCAACTGACTTGGTAACGAAGATTGCTGAAAGCTACGGCGTAACCATGTTCAACGTTTTGACAGGTTTCAAATTTATCGCTGAAAAAATCCAAGAATTCGAAGAAAAACACAATCACACTTACATGATGGGATTTGAAGAAAGCTTCGGTTACTTGATTAAACCATTCGTACGTGATAAAGATGCTATCCAAGCTGTTCTTGTGGTTGCTGAACTTGCTGCCTACTACCGTTCACGTGGTTTGACACTTGCTGACGGTATCGAAGAAATCTACAAAGAGTACGGCTACTACGCTGAAAAGACTATCTCTGTTACCCTTTCAGGTGTCGATGGTGCAGAACAAATCAAAGCGATTATGGCTAAATTCCGTAACAATGCTCCAAAAGAATGGAACGCAACAGCTATTACGGTCGTAGAAGACTTCAAAGCTCAAACAGCTACTACTGCTGACGGTACTGTTACAAACTTGACAACTCCTCCAAGTGATGTGTTGAAATACACACTTGCTGACGGTTCATGGATTGCCGTTCGCCCTTCAGGGACAGAACCAAAAATCAAGTTCTACATTGCAGTTGTAGGTGAAACCAACGAAGAATCACAAGCTAAAATTGATAATATCGAAGCAGAAATCAATGCTTTTGTAAAATAAAGACCTATAAAAGATGAGACTAACCAATCTCATCTTTTTTTCGTATCAAATCTAAGCAATTTTAGAAACTTTATGGCATACTAGACTTATCAATGAAAGCGAGGTAATCTCATGGAACAATTTTTAGATAACATCAAAGACCTTGAAGTCACTACAGTTGCGCGTGCGCAAGAAGCTCTTGATAAAAAAGAAACTGCAACCTTCTTTATCGGTCGCAAAACTTGCCCTTACTGCCGTAAATTTGCTGGTACCTTGGCAGGTGTCGTAGCTGAAACCAAAGCTCACATCTACTTCATCAACAGTGAAGAACCAAGCCAACTCAATGAGTTACAAGAATTCCGCTCACGCTATGGAATTCCAACTGTACCAGGCTTCGTTCACATTGCAGATGGACAAATCAATGTCCGTTGCGACTCTTCAATGTCAGCACAAGAAATCAAAGATTTCGCTGAATTGTAAAAGATATAAAAAAGAAGGCCCTCGCCTTCTTTTTTATATATCTGTCAATGGTGTTGCAGTATCTGGTGAGGTATCATATACCTTAAAATCTACTCCAACTCCCAGATCAGCTTGTGCTAGCTGATTGACCATGGTCATATGAGCCAGTTCCTTGATATTGTTCTCCTTAGATAAATGCCCGAGGTAGATTTTCTTAGTGCGGTTTCCCAAGGTACGAATCATAGCTTCGGCACCGTCCTCGTTAGAAAGGTGACCGAGATCCGATAGGATTCGTTGTTTGAGTCGCCAAGCGTAAGAACCTGCTCGCAAAATCTCTACATCATGGTTGGACTCGATAAGATAGCCATCTGCATTCTCGACAATCCCTGCCATACGGTCACTCACATAACCTGTATCAGTCAGCATGACAAAACTCTTATCATCCTTCATAAAGCGATAGAACTGCGGTGCAACCGCATCATGGCTAACACCAAAACTCTCAATATCAATATCTCCAAATGTTTTGGTTTTGCCCATTTCAAAAATATGCTTCTGAGATGAATCCACCTTGCCAAGATACTTGCTATTTTCCATAGCCTGCCAGGTCTTTTCATTAGCATACAAATCCATACCATACTTGCGAGCCAACACACCGACTCCATGGATATGGTCTGAATGCTCATGGGTAATCAAAATGGCATCCAAGTCTTCTGGCTTGCGATTTATTTCAGCAAGTAGGCTAGTGATTTTCTTACCAGATAAGCCTGCATCCACTAAAAGTTTCTTTTTTGGGGTTTCCAGATAAAAGGAATTTCCACTGGAACCCGACGCTAAAATACTGTATTTAAAGCCTGTTTCACTCATTCTAGTCTTCTACTTCGTCCTCCCATACTTCTTCCTTCACTGCATCCTTATCATAAGGGAGCACAATGGTAAATGTTGATCCCTTACCATATATACTCTTGGCCCAAATAAAGCCCTTATGTTGTTTGATAATTTCTTTGGCAATAGACAGTCCCAAACCTGTTCCACCTTGAGCACGACTTCTAGCACGATCCACACGGTAGAAACGGTCAAAGATACGAGGCAAATCCTGCTTAGGAATACCCAATCCTTGGTCTGAGATAGACAAAATCATCTGATCATCAGTTGTCTTCATGGTCACTGTGATTTTTCCACCATCTGGTGAATACTTAATGGCATTGTTGAGAATATTATCAATCACCTGCGTCATCTTGTCTGTATCAATTTCAATCCAGACAGAGGTAATCGGATAATCTCTAACCAATTCGTATTTCTTCTCTTCATCTGATCCCCTCATCTTATCAAAACGGTTAAGAATAAAGGTAATAAAAGCTGTAAAGTTAATCAGTTCCACATCTAGGTGACTGGTTGCATTATCAATACGTGAAAGATGGAGAAGATCTGTCACCATCCGCATCATACGATTTGTTTCGTCTAGAGACACCTTGATAAAGTCTGGTGCGACAGGTTCTGACAAGGCCCCCTCATCCAAGGCTTCAAGATAGGATTTTACGCTAGTCAGTGGAGTCCGTAGCTCATGACTAACGTTGGAAACAAAGAGTCTCCGTTCGCGTTCCTCCTTTTCCTGCTCAGTCGTATCATGCAAAACTGCAACCAAACCAGAAATAAAGCCAGACTCACGACGAACCAAGGCAAAACGTACACGAAGGCTCAGATATTCACCATTGGCATCCTGAGAATCAATCATAAGCTCAGGAATTTGAGTAATCAAATCACGAAGTTCATACTCATCTTCAATCTTAAGCAATTCTAGGATACTTTTGTTTAGAACATCTTCCTTCTGAACACCTAGCTGTTTCTTAGCCATGTCATTAATCATAGTAATCTTGCCACGACGATTGGTCGCAAGGACTCCGTCTGTCATGTATGAGAGGATACTATTCAATCGTTTACTCTCTTGTTCCAGATTTTCTTGAGTCAAACGGATTACTTCTGATAAATCATTGAGATTATTGGTAATATTAGTAATTTCAGAACTTCCCTGCATATCCAATACCTGAGAATAATCTCCTGCAATCAAGTCTTTAACTTTTTGATTAATTTGCTTCAACCGAATATTATCTCGCCGATTTTCTAGCAAAAGCAAGGTAACAATCAAGATAAAACCCAATAAAATTAAAATGAAGATAAAATCACTAGTAAGAATATTTTTTCTAATCAATTCAATCATTATTTCTCATATAATAACCAACACCACGACGTGTTAGGATATACTCTGGACGACTTGGTGTATCTTCAATCTTCTCACGCAAACGTCTGATAGTTACGTCAACAGTCCGAACATCTCCGAAATAATCATAACCCCAGACCGTTTCAAGCAAGTGTTCACGCGTAATCACTTGACCAATATGAGATGCCAAGTGGTACAAGAGTTCAAATTCACGGTGGGTTAAGTCTAATTCTTCACCGTATTTCTTAGCAACATAGGCATCTGGCACAATCTCTAAGTCCCCAATTTGCAAGGGTTGGGTTTTCTTTTCATCTAATTCTTGATTATCTACAGAAACCAAGTCCGTACGACGAAGAAGAGCTTTAACACGCGCCTGCAACTCACGATTTGAGAAGGGTTTTGTCACATAGTCATCTGCTCCAAGCTCTAAACCGATAACCTTATCAAACTCACTATCTTTAGCCGACAGCATGATAATAGGCACACTACTCGTCTTGCGAATAGTCTTAGCAACTTCTAAACCATCAATTTCTGGAAGCATCAAATCCAGAATAATAATATCTGGTTGCTCTGCTTCATATTGCTCTAGCGCTTCACGACCATTAAAAGCAGTTACAACCTCGTAACCTTCCTTGGTCATATTAAACTTGATAATATCCGAGATTGGTTTTTCATCATCTACAATTAATATTTTTTTCATTTGTTCACCTTTTTCTCTACTATTATACCAAAAAATAAAAAGAAGACACAATAGCTAGTCTTTGCTACTGCCTAAGTTGGCTTTTGCGTAAGCCTGCCAGATTTTTTGTTGGGGTTTGGCAAGTGGGTAATTCTTAAACTCTTCTGGTGAAAGCCAACGAACTTCCCTATCGGAAAAGTTATGGAAGTCAGCCACTTGACCTGCTACAATTTGAACATGCCACTTGCGATGACTAAAGACATGCTTGACAGTCTCAAAAAAAACATCAAGCCAATCAACTTCTAAGTCATAGTCCTGCTGAAAACTCTCCTCTGGACTGGGGCCAAAGTTTACACTTTCTTCTGCAACCTGATGAAAGAGGTCAAACTGCTCTTCTTGCGAAAAGTTATCAACTTCTATCAAGGGGAAATGCCAAAAGCCTGCCAATAGCTTTTCACTTTCATTTTTTTCAAGTAAAAATTGTCCTTGAGTATTTTTGACCACCAAGGCTTTAAGATAAATTGGAACAGGCTTTTTCTTGGGAGCCTTAATTGGATAACGGTCCATTGTGCCATTCTGATATGCCGCACTAAAGTCCTTAACTGGGCTTTCTTCTGGTCTGGGATTTACAGGTGCCTCAATATCTGATCCCAAGTCCATCAAGGCTTGATTAAAGTCACCTGGCCTTTCTGGGTCAATCAAGATTTCCATCATTGCCTGAAAAATTTTACGATTACTTGGAATCCCAATATCGTGGTTGACTTCAAATAGACGAGCCAACACCCGCATGACATTACCATCTACAGCCGGCTCAGGCAAGTTAAAAGCAATACTGGAAATCGCTCCTGCAGTGTAAGGACCAATCCCTTTCAAGCTGGAAATTCCTTCATAGGTATTTGGAAATTGACCACCAAAGTCTGTCATAATCTGCTGGGCTGCAGCCTGCATATTTCGTACACGAGAATAGTAACCCAAACCTTCCCAAGCCTTCAACAAACGCTCTTCAGGTGCATTCGCCAAACTTTCCACTGTTGGAAACCAGTCCAAGAAACGTTCGTAATAAGGAATCACCGTATCCACCCTAGTCTGCTGGAGCATAATTTCAGACACCCAGATATGATAAGGATTTTTACTTCTTCTCCACGGTAAATCTCTTTTGTTTTCATCATACCAGTTGAGAAGTTTCTCACGGAAAGAAATGATCTTCTTCTCCGGCCACATGACGATACCGTATTCTTTCAAATCTAACATATCTCTAGTATAACACAGAAGATTCTAACTGTCCTTTTCCTAGTATTAATACTCTTCGAAAATCAAATTCAAACCACGTCAACGTCGCCTTGCCGTACTCAAGTACAGCCTGCGGCTAGTTTCCTAGTTTGCTCTTTGATTTTCATTGAATATAAAAAGCCTCTTCCCAAGGGAAAGAGGACTAAATCTTATTGATGAACAGCTTGGGCTGCTGTGATAAGGGTCAACTTGTAAACATCATCTGCATTACATCCACGAGAAAGGTCGTTAACTGGCTTGTTCAAACCTTGCAAAACAGGTCCAACAGCCGCAAAGCCACCAAGACGTTCGGCCATCTTGTAACCGATATTTCCTGCCTCGATACCTGGGAAGATGAAGACATTTGCTTGACCAGCTACTGTACTTCCAGGAGCTTTCAGAGCTGCAGTTTCAGGAACGAAGGCTGCATCAAATTGCAATTCCCCATCGATTTCAAGGTCAGGACGCAAGTCGTGAGCAATTTTAGTGGCTTCAACAACCTTATCAACACTTTCACCAAAACCTGAACCTTTAGTAGAATAGCTCAGCATGGCAATTTTAGGCTCGATGCCAAACATCTTAGCTGTAATTGCTGAGTTGATCGCAATTTCAGCCAAGGCTTCTGCATCTGGATTGATGTTGATTGCACAATCCCCAAAGAGGTAACGTTCTGTACCACGAACCATGAGGAAGGCACCTGAAGTACGCGTTACATTTGGACGAGTTTTGATGATTTGAAGGGCTGGACGAACTGTTGAAGCTGTTGAGTGAATCGCTCCTGACACCATTCCATCAACCAAGCCCAAGTAAACCAACATAACACCAAAATAGTTGACATCTTCAACCAAAACCTTTCGTGCATCTTCTTCAGTCATTTTGCCCTTGCGACGTTCCACTAAAGCAGCAACCATTTCTTCAAATTTATCGTAGTGTTGAGGGTCGATGACTTCATAACCATCCATGATACCTTCGATTTCAAGATAAATTTTAATTTTTTCAGGATTTCCAAGCAAAACAGGAATCACTTCTGTTTCTTTTACCAAGCGTTTAGTAGCTTGAAGAATACGTGGCTCTTCCCCTTCAGGGAGAACGATACGAGCATTTTTACCAACCAGGTTGGCTTTGAGACTTTCAAAAACTTCCATGAGTTTTCTCCTTTAAGATAATAATTATACTCTGAAACAATTTTTATAGAGTATTAGTTGATAACTGGGTAATAAGGTTACTGAAATCATCCGGCAAGGGGCTTTCTAACTGCAAGTCTTGCTCTAAAAATGGATGATAAAAAGATAGGTAATGGCAATGCAGGGCTTGGCGCTGAATTCCATCGTCTAGACTACCACCGTACAAGTCATCGCCCAACAAAGGGAAACCAATATGAGAAAAATGGACTCTGATTTGGTGGGTTCGTCCAGTATGCAGGCGAATATCAACCAAGTGAATATTCCCATAAGATGCTACAATCTTGTAGGAAGTATGGGCATACTTTCCACCTTTAGCCACCCGTCTGGTGATAATAGAGTCTTCATCACGCGCAATCGGAGCAATAATTTCCCCCTCTGACTCCAAGTGTCCATCACCTTTAACCAAAGCAAAATAGCGCTTCTCGATAGACTTCTTCTGCAACTGCTTGTCTAATCGTGCGTGGGCATAGCCGTGCTTGGCAAAGAGCATCAAGCCAGAAGTATCTCTATCAAGTCTAGTTACAATGTGAACCTGCTGATTTTCATAGTTTTGCTTGACGTAGTAACCCTTGATAAAATTAGCGATGGTATTGGAGTGATTAACACTAGGAATAGAAGCCACTCCATAGGATTTGTTCAAGACTAGAAAATGGTCATCCTCATAGAGAATATCCAGTGGACGCTCGATAGCTTCTAGAGTTTCAAAGCCTTCCTCAGCAGGAATATCAATGGTAACTCGGTCTCCAAGATCCAATAGATAAGTTGCATTTTGTGGTTGATCATTGACCAGAATAGCTCCGCCTCGAAACTTAATCTTAGCCAGCAGCCCCTTAGAAACCTCGTGCTTTTTTAAGAAGGTCTTAACCTTGACATGTTCATCTGCGATAAATTCAAACCTCATTCATCCACCTCGCCGATAAAAGCATCCTTAACACGGTTCCAAAAACTGGTATGGCTAGGTGATGCGACAAAGTGAATCTTATGATGGTCGATTTGATACTCAATTCGTTCAATATTGCGGAAGGAATACACACTATTATCAACCGAAATAGTATGGTAATCGTTTCTCGTCGGGATAAGTTCAATCTTATCCTTCTTTGGAACAATAATGGACGAACCCAGGGTTCGATAGACACGATTGTTAAGACTAGCAATTTCCGTTAATTGCAAAGCTTCAATGGTAGAGTGTAAAACAGCTCCACCAAGTGATTTGTTATAGGCTGTACTACCAGTCGGTGTCGAAACTGTTAGCCCATCTCCACGAAAACGTTCAAAGTGGACACCGTTAATCACAACATCCGCCACCATGGTTCGATCAGACCTGCGAATACTGGCTTCATTTAGTGCTCTGAAAATCTTAACTTCACCATTTTCAAGAAAGACCTTCACATTCAGAACAGGGTATGATACCTTTGCCCCAGTATCTAGCTGCAAATTAGTCACTAGCTTGTCCAACTCAAAATCACGGTAGTCCGTATAGAAGCCCAAATGTCCAGTGTGAACACCAATGAAGCGGACCTTATCAAGCTGGTTTTCGTACTTATGAAAGGCCGACAAGAGCATACCATCCCCACCAATGGAGATGACAATGTCCGGATTGGTATCATTGAGTATAAACTGATTTCTCTTCAAACGATCTCGCAATTCATACAAAACCCTTTGACTCTGCGGTTTTCTATTTGCTATCAGGTCAATTCGTTTACCTGTATTCTTCATCTGTATCGTCACTGTTTCCTACACCGTCATTTAATTTTCTACTCAAAGGATCAAAAAGAGCCTGGGCTTCCTGGATATCATCACGAATTTTACCCATTTCTTCATCCAACTGATGGGCAATTTTAGCAGTAATTTCCAGTCTCTTTTTAATTTCCTCTGGGAAATCCCCTTGGTACTTGTAGTTGAGAGAATGTTCTATCGTTGCCCAGAAATTCATGGCCAAGGTACGTATTTGAATTTCTGCTAAAATAGTCTTGGCTCCATTGATGGTGTCAACCATATATTCTACTACCACATGATAGGAACGGTAGCCTGAAGCCTTTCGATGAGTAATGTAATCTCGCTCCTGTATGATTCGCATGTCCTGACGTTTGCGCAAAATTTCCACTACTTCTTTGACGTCATCTACAAACTGAACCATCACACGCAAACCAGCAATATCCTGTAAATCGTGTTCCAAGGTCGCATAAGTAATGCCACGACGAGCCATTTTCTCCTTGATACTCTCAATTGGCTTGACTCGACCAGTCACAAACTCAATCGGAGAATGCTTATTTTGCTTACGATATTGCTTCCGAATACCACGTAGTTTAATCTTTAACTCACCAACAGCTTGAATGTAAGGATCTAGAAATTCTTCCCATTCTAAGGTCATATATTCTCCCTTGTTCTCATATTATCCTTCAAAAATATCTTTGATTTTTTCTCCAGATTCATATACAATAAATACAATGCTTATTATACCATAAATCCGCTTTCAACGATAAAGAAAAGGTAAGAAAAATGAAACATTTAGAAATTGAATTGAAAACACTCTTGAAAAAAGATGAATATGATCGTCTAAAAGACCAGTTCACAGGTGTCACTCCTGTTCTTCAAAAAAATTACTACATAGACACACCTGATTTTGAACTGCGAGAAAAGAAAGTTGCTATGCGCATTCGAACCTTTGAAGACTGGGCAGAATTGACACTCAAAGTCCCGCAAAGTGTTGGAAACATGGAATACAACCAAAAATTGCAACTAAAAGATGCTGAAAACTATCTGGCTAAGGAAGAACTTCCTCAGGGACTGATTCTTGATGAATTGGCGAAACATGATATTAAAACTAGTGAATGGCAGATTCTTGGTTGTCTAACGACACTTCGCTATGAAATGAAGACAGCTATTGGTCTCATGGCTCTAGATGAGAGTCAATACTTTGATATGACGGATTACGAATTAGAGCTTGAAGTGGAAAATCACGAGCAAGGCAAACAGGATTTCCAACAATTTTTAGAGGAAAATCAGATTTCCTACCAAAAAGCCCCTTCAAAATTGGTTCGATTTGTCAAAAGCATGAAAAATAGCTGAAATAATCTCTATTTTTTGGTAAAATAGAAAAGATAAAATACAAAAATCCCAGTTCATATAGGCTAGGCAGATATGGCTAGGATTTAAAAAGTTTACAGAGGACGGTCTATAATGTCAGATAGAAAAAACATGAAACTTTTCGCACTCAACTCTAACCAAGAGATTGCACAGAAAATTGCTCAAGCTGTTGGTGTCCCACTTGGAAAACTATCATCACGTCAGTTTTCAGACGGAGAAATCCAAGTGAATATCGAAGAAAGTGTCCGTGGTTATGATGTTTACATCATCCAATCAACAAGTTTCCCTGTTAACAACCACTTAATGGAATTGTTGATCATGGTCGACGCTTGTGTGCGCGCAAGTGCCCACAGTATCAACGTTGTCCTTCCATATTTTGGCTATGCACGTCAAGACCGCATTGCTTCACCACGTGAGCCACTTACAGCTAAACTAGTTGCTAATATGCTAGTTAAGGCTGGAGTTGACCGTGTTCTTACGCTTGATTTGCATGCTGTTCAGGTGCAAGGCTTCTTTGATATTCCTGTTGATAACCTCTTCACAGTGCCCCTATTTGCAAAACATTACTGCGATAAAGGTCTACTTGGCTCAGATGTTGTCGTGGTTAGCCCTAAAAATTCAGGGGTAAAACGAGCTCGTAGCCTGGCTGAATATCTTGATGCTCCTATCGCCATTATCGACTACCCTCAAGACGATGCAACTCGCAACGAAGGTTATATTATCGGTGATGTTGAAGGTAAAAAAGCCATCTTGATTGATGACATTTTAAATACAGGACGTACCTTCTCTGAAGCAGCTAAAATCGTTGAACGTGAAGGGGCCACAGAAATTTATGCTGTTTCTAGCCACGGTCTCTTCGTCGAAGGAGCTGCTGAACTTCTTGATAATACTAATATTAAAGAAATTCTTGTAACTGATTCAGTAGCAACAAAAGAAAAAACTCCTAAAAACGTATGCTACATCACTGCTAGTGAGTTAATTGGTGATGCTATCGTCCGTATCCACGAAAGAAAACCAGTCAGCCCACTCTTTGCCTACAATAAAAAGAAATAAGGTGATTCTTTGATTTATTTGGACAATGCTGCAACGACTCCAATGTCAGCAGTTGCTATTTCAGCTATGACCAAGGTTATGCAAGAAACCTATGGAAATCCTTCTAGTATCCATGGTCATGGTCGTCAAGCTGGCAAACTATTGCGAGAAGCCCGTCAGGAGCTAGCTCAGTTACTGGGGACAAAACCTCAACATATCTTTTTCACTTCTGGTGGGACAGAAGGCAACAATACTGCTATCATTGGTTACTGCCTTCGTCACCAAGAACAAGGAAAACATATTATCACAACTGCTATTGAGCACCATGCTGTCCTTGAAACCATTGATTACTTGGTTCAACACTTTGGTTTTGAAGTAACCATTATCCAACCAGAAAAGCAAGAAATCACAGCCCAGCAAATTCAAAAAGCTTTACGTGACGATACGATTTTGGTTTCTACCATGTTTGCCAATAATGAGACTGGAAACCTACTGCCCATTGCTGAAATTGGCCAAATACTCAAACAACACCCTGCTGCTTATCATGTTGATGCAGTTCAAGCTATTGGAAAAATCCCTATTCACCCAGAAGAATTGGACATTGATTTTCTCACTGCTTCTGCCCACAAGTTCCATGGTCCTAAGGGAGTCGGCTTTCTCTACGCATCTAGCATGGACTTTGATTCCTATCTCCATGGTGGAGACCAAGAACAGAAAAAACGTGCAGGTACTGAAAATCTAGCTGCCATCGTAGGCATGGTTGCAGCCCTAAAAGAAGACCTAGAAAAGCAAGAAGAACATTTTCAACATGTACAAAAGCTAGAAAACGCCTTTCTTTCAGAGCTAGAGGGGATTCAGTATTACTTGAATAGAGTACAACACCATCTCCCTTATGTCCTCAATATTGGATTTCCTGGCCAGAAAAATGACCTCTTACTCCTTCGTCTAGATTTAGCTGGAATTTCAATCTCTACTGGCTCAGCCTGCACTGCAGGCATTGTACAATCCAGCCATGTTCTTGAAGCCATGTACGGGGCAAATTCAGAACGCTTGAAGGAATCCGTTCGTATCAGTTTGTCGCCAGAAAATACTGTTGAAGATCTACATACCCTCGCAAAAACCTTAAAAGAAATTATCGGAGGTTAGCCATATGGCATTTGAAAAAACCATTCAGTTAAAAAATTGTCGTTACGACTACACTCTTAGCCCTTCTGTTAAAAAATTCACCCTTAAGGACAACACCTTTTTTGAGACTAAGGTTGGTAACTATGAATTGACTCGCCTTTTGGAAAAAGTGCCGAACAGCGGTGAGGGATTCCAACTCAAAATCATCATTAACAAGGAACTTACAGGTGCTAAAATCAATATCACTGACAAGTTTGGGCTACGTCTAGTTGATATTTTCAAATCAGAAGACCACCACATTCATCAGGAAAAATTCTACTTCCTCATGGATAGTTTAGTAGAACGTGGTGTCTTTACAAAATCTGAAAGATAGATCCCATATGTTTGAACTGACCTATAAGGACAGCTATCATGTAGAGCGCACTCTCAAGTATGAGGATTACGAGGCTCTCATGCTAGCTCTGTCAGGATGTGTGACTCTGCCAGATACACTTTATGTAACTTCTTTGACCTTTAAAGGGCAGGAAGTTTACCAAGGACTGGTCGGAGACCTCTACCGTTTTCTATCACATACAGATTTTTTACATCAAAACTAAGATTTTTCTTAGTTTTTTCTTGTTTTTGTTGATTTTTTCACAATGTTTCTATAAAATAGAAGAATAGAAAGGTTGTGATTTTGTGAAAGATAAACAGTCTGCTATTCCAAAAGCTACAGCGAAAAGACTCTCTCTCTACTATCGAATTTTTAAGAGATTTCATGCAGAAAAGATTGAACGTGCCAACTCTAAGCAAATTGCAGAGGCTATCGGTATTGATTCAGCGACCGTACGTCGTGATTTTTCCTATTTTGGTGAACTAGGTCGTCGTGGATTTGGCTATGATGTCAAAAAACTGATGACATTTTTTGCCGATTTGCTCAATGATAACTCTATCACCAATGTCATGCTGGTAGGTATTGGAAATATGGGCCATGCCCTTCTCCACTACCGCTTCCACGAGCGTAACAAGATGAAGATTATCATGGCTTTTGATCTTGATGACCATCCTGAAGTTGGTACCCAAACTCCTGATGGGATTCCTATTTACGGAATTTCTCAAATCAAGGATAAAATCAAGGATGCTGATGTCAAGACTGCTATCCTGACCGTTCCCAGCGTCAAGTCACAAGAGGTTGCCAATCTCTTGGTGGATGCTGGCGTGAAAGGAATTCTCAGTTTTTCACCAGTCCATCTGCATTTACCAAAAGACGTGGTCGTTCAGTATGTCGATTTGACAAGTGAACTCCAAACCCTCCTCTACTTCATGCGAAAAGAGGATTAGAAAGCGAAAATCATTTTATGAAAAAACCAGTTATTGGGATTACAGGAAACGAAAAAACTCATCCAGATGATGACATCATGATGAGCTACGTAGCAAAAGGCTTTGTTGAAGGCGTTAAAGACGCTGGAGGGATTCCCATCATCCTACCGATTGGTGATCAAGAAATGGCTAGCCACTATATCAGTATGATTGACAAACTCATCTTGACAGGTGGGCAAAATGTTGATCCAAAATTCTATGGTGAAACAAAAACCATCGATAGCGATGACTACCACCTTCAAAGAGATATCTTCGAACTGGCCCTCATCAAGGAAGCTATTAAACAGAAAAAACCAATTTTTTCTGTCTGTCGTGGAACTCAACTCTTTAACGTTGCCATGGGTGGAACTTTGTACCAAGATATCGAAGACCATTGGCAGGATTGTTCTGCTGAGTACACAACTCAACGCTTGATGACAGAGCCTGATACAGTTCTTCGAGAAATCTATGGAGAAATTTCCCATATCAACTCCTTCCACCATCAGAGCATCAAGGATTTAGCACCAAATTTAAAGATTGCAGCTCATGATCCTCAAGATGGTATCATTGAAGCTGTCATGAGTACGGATGATGTCGCCTTTCTCGGTGTCCAATGGCACCCAGAATTTCTATTTGAAAATCGCCCCAAAGATAAAAACCTCTTTGACTATGTCGTTAATGAACTTTAGATTAAATCTGTTTTTTCACGGTAACTAAAGTAACTAGAATGTGAGACAATCAAATGGTCCAAGAGGACAATCCCCATCAGGTCACAGGCGTCTTTTACAAGTTTTGTAACATGATCATCATTTCGGCTAGGGGCTACCGCTCCCGAAGGATGATTGTGGACCAAGATGAGTGAAGTCGCCATATGCTTGATAGCATAATGAAGAATTTCACGTGGTTCAGCGATACTGCGAGTAGCTGAACCGATAAAAATAGTCTGTTGATGGATGATTTGATTTTGAGTATTGAGATAGAGCGCCACCAGGTGCTCTTGTTTTTTATGGCCCAACTCCTGTTGCATCTTCTTGGCCAACTTTTGACTGCTGAGAATACTTTCCATCTCAAGAGTCTCGTGTTTATGAATACGATGCCCCAGTTCAATCATAGCTTGTAATTCTATGGCCTTAACACGTCCAATACCTGACAGACTCTGCAATTCCTGCAGGGTCATTTTTTTCAAATCCGTTAGGCTTGAAAGATTGCTCAAGACTTTCTGGGCAATTTCAAAAACGCTAGCCTGACGTGTTCCTGTCCTGAGTAAAATAGCTAGCAACTCTTGATTACTGAGCGCTTCTACTCCTTCCTTGGCCAGTCTTTCTCTTGGTAATAGTGAATCTTCTTGAAATGAAATACTATACATAAAAATCCTCCTCGCTTTATTATTCGTGAGAAGGATGGAAAATTAGATTTTTTTCTCAATTGGGGCTACACTAGCCAAAAGTTTTTTCAAACCTACTTCTGGGAAATTGATTTTTAATTCCTGAGTAGCTCCGTTACCTGAAACTTCCAGAACAGTTCCCTCTCCCCACTTCTTGTGGAGAGCAATGTCTCCAATGGACCAATTTGCCTCGCTAGACACTGATTTTGCCCCAGATGTAAATTGACCACATGGAAGACCGCTTGACTGAATATTTTTTGGTGCCACACCACGTTTACGGTCTTGAAGAGCCTGAGCCAAACTCATACCTTGACCGAAGGCAAACCCACCACTGCTATAAGATGCCTTAAAGCTTGAATTTGCTGGACGAGCCAATCCTTGATACTCAAGCAAGTCTGAACTGATTTCGTTAATAAAACGAGTCGGACGGTTGTAGTTGGTACGACCAAAAAGTAAGCGCGAGTTGGCATTGGTCAGATAGAGAATTTTCTCTGCACGCGTGATACCTACGTAGGCCAGACGGCGTTCTTCTTCTAATTCATCTGGATCTTCAGACGCACGGCTAAGTGGAAAGACATTTTCTTCCATTCCAATCAAAAAGACAACTGGAAACTCGAGACCTTTGGCAGCGTGTAGTGTCATCAGGGTCACTTCTGATGTCTCCTGACTACCTGAATCTGTATCGGCAATCAAGGCCAAGTCATTCAAGAAACGACTCAGTTTATCCAGACCAGTTTCCTCTTCTGGACCATCAGAGGTATCATCAAAGTTTTTCGTCACAGAAAGGAACTCTTCGATATTTTCAACCCTAGCCTTGCTTTCTAAAGTCGCTTGAGCATTTAGAATATCGACGTAACCTGTTTTTTCTAGGACGGCCTCAACCAACTCTGTAATGCTTAAGTGGTCCAGTTGCTCCCTCAAATCTAGAATCATATTGGCAAAATCCCAGATAGACTGGGCTGCTTTACCCTTGATACCAGATAACATGATGTTTGCAGAGGCATCTAGCATGGACATGTCTTGCATATTCGCAAAGTCACGGATTTTCTCAACTGTACCTGGCCCAATTCCACGTTTCGGCTCGTTGATAATACGCTCAAAACTGATATTGTCACTCAAATTGGCAATGAGGTTGAGGTAAGCGATAATATCGCGGATTTCCTTACGGCTGTAGAACTTGGTTCCGCCAACCATGGTATAAGGGATGTTTGACTTGAGCAGGGCTTCTTCAATAGTACGAGACTGGGCGTTAGTACGATAGAGAACTGCAAAATCCTTGTGAAGGAAATTTTGACTTCGACCAAGTTCATCAATAGTTTTAGCCACAAATACAGCCTCATCCAGCTCATCATCGGCACGATAGTAAACAATTTGCTCCCCATCTGCATTTTGGGTCCAGAGATTCTTAGGGCGACGGTTTTTATTGTTTTTAATGACCTCGTTGGCCGCTTGCAAAATGGTTTTAGTTGAACGGTAATTCTCCTCCAACAAAACAACCTTGGCTTGGGGGTAATCCTTTTCAAAGTCCAAGATATTCTGCATATCAGCACCACGCCAACCGTAGATAGACTGGTCCGCATCCCCAACCACACAGATGTTTTTAAAGCGCGATGCCAAGAGTTTGACCAATTGGTACTGGGCATGGTTGGTATCTTGGTACTCATCAACGTGGATGTATTGAAACTTCTGCTGGTAGTAGGTCAAAACATCAGGATTTTGATCAAAGAGACGTAGGGTCAGCATAATCAAATCATCAAAGTCAACAGACTCAGACTGACGAAGCTCTTTTTGATAAGCCGTGTAACACTGGGCCACGATTTGCGTGTACATATCACCAGCTTGAGCAGCATAAGCCACATCATCAATCAAATCATTCTTAGCATTGGAAATGGTCCCTAAAATGCTCCGTTCATTCCATTTTTTAGGATCCAAGTTCAACTGCTTGAGAATGCGTTTCATAAGAGTTCGCTGTTCACCAGGATCCACAATAGTAAAATTACGGTTGTAGCCAATATGGTCCGCATCGCGACGCAAGATACGAACACACATGGAGTGAAAGGTCGCAATCAAACAGTCCTGAGTGGCTGGATTGAGGCCATAAGCACGTTCCTTCATCTCACGCGCAGCCTTATTAGTAAAGGTAATGGCCAAGATATTCCAAGGATTGACCAGCTTTTCATCAATCAAATAAGCAATACGGTGGGTCAAAACTCGGGTCTTTCCAGAACCAGCCCCTGCCATAATCAACAAGGGACCTTCTGTCGTTTGCACCGCCTCAGCCTGACGGTCATTCATTCCATTTAATAATGCGTTCATCTTCTCTTCCTTACTCTTGAAGTCAATATTTCTATTATATCAGAATTCAGGGAAAATATCTTTACCTAGACTGGTTACGTGTAGAAGGCAACTTCTTATATCTAGATAAGAAAATGAGCTTGGATAGCTTTTCCAAACTCATTTGAATTCAATTAAACTACTAGAACAAGCCTAGAACTGTTCCGTCACTTTCAACATCCATGTTGAGGGCTGCTGGTCGTTTTGGAAGACCTGGCATAGTCATGACATCACCAGTTAGGGCAACGATAAAGCCTGCACCTAATTTTGGTACCAACTCACGAATGGTAATTTCAAAGTTTTCAGGTGCTCCAAGTGCATTTGGATTGTCTGAAAAGCTATATTGAGTTTTAGCCATACAGATTGGCAATTTGTCCCAACCGTTTTGAACGATTTGAGCGATTTGCGTTTGAGCTTTCTTCTCAAAGTTTACTTTGCTACCACGGTAGATTTCAGTAACAATCTTTTCAATCTTTTCTTGGACAGAAAGGTCATTGTCATAAAGACGAGTGTAGTTGGCTGGATTTCCAGCGATAGTCTTGACAACTGTTTCGGCAAGTGCTACTCCACCTTCTGCACCATCAGCCCAGACACTAGCCAACTCAACTGGTACATCGATTGAGGCACAGAGTTCTTTCAAGGCTGCAATTTCAGCTTCTGTATCAGACACAAATTCATTAATAGCTACTACTGCAGGTACTCCAAATTTACGGATATTTTCAACGTGGCGTTTCAAGTTAGCAAAACCAGCACGAACTGCCTCCACATTTTCCTCTGTCAGAGCATCTTTAGCCACGCCACCATTCATCTTAAGGGCACGAAGAGTTGCAACAATAACAACTGCATCTGGTGAAGTTGGCAAGTTTGGTGTCTTAATATCAAGGAATTTCTCAGCACCAAGGTCTGCACCAAAACCAGCTTCAGTAACTGTGTAATCAGCCAAGTGAAGGGCTGTTGTCGTTGCCAAGACAGAGTTACATCCGTGAGCGATATTGGCAAATGGACCACCATGTACAAAGGCAGGTGTACCGTAAATTGTCTGAACCAAGTTTGGCTTAATCGCATCCTTCAAAATCAAGGCTAAGGCACCTTCAACCTGCAAATCACCTACAGAAACAGGTGTACGGTCATAGCGATAGCCAATAACGATATTAGCCAAACGACGTTTCAAATCCTCGATGTCCGTTGCCAAGCACAAAATCGCCATGATTTCAGAAGCAACGGTAATGTCAAAACCATCCTCACGAGGAATACCATTTAGAGGACCACCAAGCCCAACTGTTACATGGCGAAGAGCACGGTCGTTCAAGTCCACAACACGTTTCCAGAGAATACGACGTTGGTCAATTCCCAACTCATTTCCTTGGTGTAAGTGGTTGTCAATCAAGGCAGAAAGCGCATTGTTGGCAGTCGTAATGGCATGCATATCTCCAGTGAAGTGGAGGTTGATGTCTTCCATTGGTAGCACTTGGGCATAACCACCACCAGCGGCACCACCCTTAATCCCCATTACTGGACCAAGAGATGGTTCGCGAATAGCAATCATGGTTTTCTTGCCAATCTTGTTCAAGGCATCCGCCAGACCAATGGTAATGGTTGATTTTCCTTCACCTGCAGGTGTTGGATTGATGGCAGTAACCAGAATCAATTTTCCAACTGGATTGCTCTCAACTGCACGAATTTTATCAAAGCTGAGCTTAGCCTTGTACTTTCCGTACAACTCCAAATCATCGTAAGAAATACCAAGTTTCTCTACAACATCAACGATTGGCTTCAACTCAATACTCTGTGCGATTTCAATATCTGTTTTCATTCAAAACTCCTCTAACCTCTTATATGATAATTCATTATAACACAAAACAAGATTTTTAACATCCTAAAACTCTCTAAACGTTCGTAAATATCCCTGTTTTTAAGGTTTTTAGAGTCCTTTCTTAAATTTTATATGGCTTTATAGTTTGAAACTATAGTAAATCTTCGTTTTTACCAAAAATTTATCGCTTTCATTTTACTTACCGTTTATTTTTGTGTACAATAGTGCTATGAAAATTTTAGTTACATCGGGCGGTACCAGTGAAGCTATCGATAGCGTCCGCTCTATCACTAACCATTCTACAGGTCACTTGGGGAAAATCATCACAGAAACCTTGCTTGCTGCAGGGCATGAAGTTTGTTTAATGACGACAAAACGAGCTGTGAAGCCAGAACCTCATCCTAACCTATGTATTCGAGAAATTAACAATACCAAGGACCTTCTACTGGAAATGCAAGAACGTATTAAGGACTATCAGGTTTTGATTCACTCAATGGCAGTGTCTGACTACACTCCTATTTATATGACAGGTCTTGAGGAGGTTCAGGCTAGCTCCAATCTAGAAGAATTTTTAAGCAAGCAGAATCATCAAGCTAAGATTTCTTCAACTGATGATGTTCAAGTTTTGTTCCTAAAAAAGACACCCAAAATCATCTCTCTAGTCAAGGAGTGGAATCCTGCTATTCATCTGATTGGTTTCAAACTGCTGGTTGATGTTACCGAAGACCATCTGGTTGACATTGCTAGAAAAAGTCTTATCAAGAACCAAGCAGACTTGATTATTGCAAATGACCTCACTCAAATCTCAGCAAATCAACATCGAGCAATCTTTGTTGAGAAAGATCAGCTTCAAACAGTCCAGACTAAAGAAGAAATTGCAAAACTCCTCCTTGAAAAAATTCAAGCCTATCATTCATAGAAAGGAAAGCTATGACACATATTCTCTTGGCTGTAACGGGCTCAATCGCCTCTTACAAGTCGGCAGATTTAGTCAGTTCTCTAAAAAAACAAGGTCATCAAGTCACTGTCTTAATGACTCAGGCTGCTACAGAGTTTATCCAACCTTTGACACTACAGGTACTCTCACAGAATTACGTCCACTTAGATGTCATGAAGGAACCCTATCCTGATCAAGTCAATCATATCGAACTTGGAAAAAAAGTAGATTTATTTATCGTGGCCCCTGCAACAGCTAACACTATTGCAAAACTAGCCCACGGCTTTGCGGACAACATGGTGACCAGTACGGCTCTAGCCTTGCCAAGTCATATCCCAAAACTCATCGCACCAGCTATGAATACAAAAATGTATGACCATCCAGCAACTCAGGCTAATCTGAAAACATTAGAAAGCTACGACTATCAGCTGATTGCTCCTAAGGAATCCCTACTAGCTTGTGGCGACCATGGACGAGGAGCTTTAGCTGACCTCACAATTATTTTAGAAAGAATAAAGGAAACTCTCGATGAAAAAACGCTCTAATATTGCACCTATTGCTATCTTTTTTGCAACTATGCTCGTGATACACTTTCTGAGCTCGCTTATCTTTAACCTTTTTCCATTCCCGATCAAACCGACCATCGTTCATATTCCTGTCATTATTGCCAGCATTATTTACGGTCCACGCGTTGGGGTTACACTTGGATTTTTGATGGGGCTACTTAGTTTGACAGTTAATACGATTACAATTCTACCAACAAGCTACCTCTTCTCCCCATTCGTACCAAACGGGAACATCTACTCAGCTATCATTGCCATCGTCCCACGTATTCTGATTGGTTTAACTCCTTATCTAGTCTATAAACTGATGAAAAACAAGACAGGTCTGATTCTAGCTGGTGCCCTTGGTTCACTTACCAACACAGTCTTTGTACTTGGTGGAATTTTCTACCTTTTTGGAAATGTTTTTGATGGTAATATCCAAAAACTCCTAGCAACTGTTATCTCAACAAATTCGATTGCCGAATTAGTCATTTCCGCAGTTCTAACTCTAGCCATTGTTCCACGACTACAGACTTTGAAAAAATAAAAACAATCTCCACTTTCATGCTTGAAGGTGGAGATTTTGCTCTATACAGTTTCTTTTTAGTGAAATCATTACCAATATTTAATTTAAAATGACCTATAAACTCAAGTAAATCCTTGCTTTATTGTCTTGTTTATTGTACTATACTAGTGTATATACAGATAAAAAGGAGATTCTTATGAATACACGGAAAAAGACACAATTTATGACAATGACTGCCCTTTTAACGGCTATTGCGATTTTGATTCCAATTGTTATGCCTTTTAAGATTGTCATTCCTCCTGCTTCCTATACTTTGGGGAGCCACATCGCTATTTTTATCGCTATGTTCTTGTCGCCCTTGATGGCAGTTTTTGTCATTCTAGCCTCTAGTTTTGGATTTTTGATGGCTGGCTATCCCATGGTTATCGTTTTTCGAGCTTTTTCCCATATCTTTTTTGGGACTTTGGGAGCTCTTTACCTACAAAAATTCCCCGATACCCTAGATAAACCAAAATCTTCCTGGATTTTTAACTTTGTTTTAGCGATTATCCATGCCCTTGCTGAAGTATTAGCCTGTGTCGTTTTTTACGCCACTTCCGGTACCAATATAGAAAATATGTTTTATGTTCTCTTTGTTCTAGTTGGATTTGGCACAATTATCCATAGTATGGTAGACTATACATTAGCACTAGCTGTCTATAAAGTGCTTCGAAAACGCCGTTAAAAGGAAAAGCTATGACAAAAGATCGCAAACAAGCCCTGCTCCAACTCTTGAAAGAAGCTCCTAAAGCCCTCAACGGCCAAAGTTTGGCGGAACATTTTCATGTCACACGTCAGGTCATTGTACAGGATATTGCAATTTTGAGAGCCGATGGCGCTCCTATCTTATCCACTAATCGTGGCTACATCTATAAGCAAATTGATACCAATCCTTATGTTCACAAACTTTTCAAAGTAAAACATGAAGTTGAAGAAATCGGTCAGGAACTCTTTGCTATCGTAGATAATGGAGGTCGTGTCCAGAATACCTTGATTGACCATCCCGTTTATGGAGAAATTGAAACCTTGCTTAAATTGTCTTGTCGCAGAGATGTCCAACATTTTCTAGAACAAGTCGAACATTCTGACTTTAGACCTCTATCTGAATTGACAGATGGCATCCATTACCATCTAGTCGAAGCCGAAACACAACAAGACCTCCACTATATCGAGGAGGCCTTGGATCAGCTAGGTTATTTAGTGAAAGACTAGAAGATTTTCTTCTCCCAGCCATCTTCTGTACGGTGGTGATAGAAAAACTCTGATTTGTCAGGCGCTTCCATCATTTTCATCAAAGGTAACATATCATAGGCCAGATCCAAATTCGGAATCTGGTCTTTTTGCACCCAAGACACTTCTCCTTCATCAGAAGAGCGAAGGGTACCAGAAAACTCAGTCGCCTTATAACAAATGACAATATAGCGCCCACCTGTATCTAGTGGCCAATTTTTAATGCCGACAAGTTGAGGATTTTGGATAGTCAACCCTGTTTCTTCATAGATTTCACGAATGACAGACTCTGCGAAAGATTCGCCATTTTCTACATGGCCTCCTGGAAAGGCATAACCAGACCAGCGATTGGTTTCAGGAGAGCGATACTGCATAACCACGCGCTGAGTTTCGAGATCTTCAATCAAACAAATATTTGTTAAAATCGTTAATTGGGAACGTGACATAAATTTACTCACTTTCTAATTTATTAAATTTTTAGACTTGGTACCAGTACCATTAGCTTCTACTTTTAAAATTATTTAGAATAGAATACCATCCGTTTTTCCTTTATAGGCTTTCCAAGTTCAAGTATTTTTTCTTGGTCATCAAAAGTAAAACCCATTTTTTGATAGAAGGTAATGGCGCGCTTATTATCTTTCAATACCCATAAGAAAATTTCAGAAAAATGATCAAGAGCAATCAAAGCTGCTTTTATTAACTTTTGTGCAATACCTTTTCCATAATAGTCTTTTAAAACATATAAAGCAATAATTTCACCAGCTTGAATAGTCTCATCACGAAAGTTACCATAACTGATAAAACCAACTACCTTCATACCATCCATCACAATCAATGTATTTTCTGGATACTTTTTACTAAAGAATCGACATCTTTCTAATGTCATTGTCTCCTGAAATTCTGCAGGTAAAAGGTCATCATAAGCCTCTCTCCACGTTTGCCAGTGAACGAGGGATTTACCTTCTATCTCTTCAGGAGTTTCCATTGATTTAATAATAACCGTCATTTATTTTCTTCTCCTTAATCCAAGGCCTTGACTTCCAACATCATATCACGTATCTGAGCCGCTAGTTCAAAGTCAAGCACTTCGACGGCTTCTTGCATTTGTTTTTCGAGTTTCTTAACAAGTTCTTTGCGCTCTTGTTTGTTTAGGCTATTGATATCGACTTCCTTGTCTTCTTCCTTAGCAACTGCCTTGGTCACAGCAATCAGGTCACGGATTTCTTTCTTGATTGTCTGAGGCACAATACCGTGTTCTTCATTATAGGCCATCTGGATTTTCCGACGACGGGCAGTTTCATCGATAGCACGTTGCATAGACTGAGTCACAGTGTCCGCATACATGATGACATGCCCTCCCCAAAAGCCATAACCAGAACAGCGATTGGTTTCAGGAGAGCGATACTGCATGACCACGCACTATGTTTCGAGAGCTTCAATCAGATAAATATTTGTTAAAATCGTTAATTGGGAACGGGACATAGTACTCACTTTCTATATTAAATGACTTTTTCATGGCTAATTTCAGACTTCATAATGAAAGGATTAATTCGTTCGTGGTAATAATTTACTTCATGAAGCAAATATCCTTTTTTAATGACAATTTCTTGTTCCTGAACTTCAAAATCAAGTGTTATTGGAATAGGGATTCGTGTCACAAAGGCAAAAATAACAAACACAAATATCCATATATATAAACTACAAATAGCACTACGAATTCCTTCAAAAAGACGGTATCGTTCCTTGAAACAATAACTAAGAATATGCACAATAGCCAAAATAATTGGTACAAATTGTCCTGTTTTAAATATCATGGGGATGAATTGTATTCCAAATATTCCAAAGAGAAGGTCTAGAATTACCAGATGTCTACAAAAACGAATAAAAAGAGTAATCACTAAAAGGAAAAGCCAACTATCCCAAAGAATGGGAGTAAACGATAAACCAAATATTGATAGGCAAAAATCGATAAGGACAAATCCTAGTAAAATCAGATAGACTATTCTAAATAAAGTTAAGTGTTTCAAGATGGATGACTCCTTTTCTTTTCATGTTTATACTTCAATAATCGATGGACTGTATGTTGTTCCAAATCCATTATTAATATCGAACTAAAAGACTTAATGAAAAAGTTTTTAGTCATTACTAATTCCATAATCCTTCATTTTATGATTTTATGATTTTGAATTTTTAAAGTTGTCTTGCTACCAGAACGATAGCTTTCCCCACTTTTTCCGGCGTAATAATAAGAGATTTCATAAAATGCGTCTGCAAGGTCTGCGCTATCTATTCCATTTTTGATAAACTCTTTCAAACCACCTTCACCATTAAAATAATCCTTGTGTCCTTCTTCTAACACAATATCTTTATAGATAACATGACCTTTAATAATTCCTTTTGCCAGAAATTCATCAATAGGGAGATCATATAAACCATGAAAAGGTTTCCCCTCCTTACGATTCTTATCTATGAGATCATAATATTCTGTAATATTCTCTGCTTTCTCATCGACACTCCAATAAGTATTTACATATTCTAGATTTGGATTCTCAAATTGCTTGAAAAAACTCTCTACTTTTTCTTTATATGAAATTGTTTCTGGTTTATGATTGAGAAGTTCATGTGCCATCCCCGAGAATTCTTGTAACATTGTTTTTGTAGTCCCATCATAAATCAATTCCTCCTTTGTTTTTTTAGGATTACTTTTTGAGGATTTTGGATAATAAATCAAAGCATCACTCACAGTAATACTTCTCCCGTTAATTTCTTCACTATATAAGTATTCAATTTTATAGTCTTGAGAAAGCCATTTATCTCTAGAAAAGTTTGTAACCTTCACATTACCTTTAAAGCCATACAAATCAAGAGTTCTTCTAGTAGCAATTTCTACTTCCTTTATATTTGCTTCGGGGAAAATATCATAAGTTGTTGTGAAGAATAAGAAAGCAATACGTAGAATAAAAAATAAAGGGACTATATTTACAACAAAAAATAGAAACAGTAACAGTTTTTTCATGACTACATTCTCCTTGTAAGCAATTCAATTATAAATTTTATTTAGTATGGGTATTCCTACCCAAGCGCCTTGACTTCCAGCATCATATCGCGGATCTGAGCTGCGAGTTCAAAGTCAAGCACTTCAACTGCTTCTTGCATTTGTTTTTCTAGTTTCTTAACAAGTTCTTTGCGCTCTTGTTTGTTGAGGCTATTGAAGTCAACTTCCTTGTCTTCTTCCTTAGCAACTGCCTTGGTCACAGCAATCAGATCACGGATTTCTTTCTTGATTGTCTGAGGCACAATACCATGTTCTTCATTATAGGCCATCTGGATTTTGCGACGACGGGCAGTTTCATCGATGGCACGTTGCATAGACTGGGTAACCGTGTCCGCATACATGATGACATGACCTTCGCTGTTACGGGCAGCACGTCCAATGGTCTGGATGAGTCCACGCTCGTTTCGAAGGAAACCTTCCTTGTCAGCATCGAGAATAGCTACGAGGCTCACTTCAGGAACATCAATCCCCTCACGGAGCAGGTTGATTCCGACCAAGACATCAAAGACACCCAAGCGCAGGTCACGGATAATCTCTGTCCGCTCTAAAGTCTTGATATCTGAGTGCATGTACTTGACCTTGATGCCCATTTCCTTGAAGTAGTCGGTCAAGTCCTCTGCCATTTTCTTGGTCAAAGTGGTGATAAAGGTTCGTTCATTCTTTTCAACACGGGCATTGATTTCACCTAAGAGGTCATCAATCTGTCCCATTGTCGGACGGACTTCCACCTCAGGATCCAATAGCCCTGTCGGACGAATGATTTGCTCAATCACTGTCTCGGTCTGTTCATTTTCGTAGTCACCAGGTGTCGCTGAAACGTAGACAATCTGATGTACATGGCTTTCAAACTCCTCCCGACGGAGAGGACGATTGTCCAGAGCAGACGGCAAGCGGAAACCATAATTTACTAACATTTCCTTACGCGAACGGTCTCCATTGTACATTCCTTTGATTTGTCCCATAGTCATGTGACTCTCGTCAATCATAATCAAGAAATCATCTGGGAAGAAGTCGAGGAGCGTATAAGGAGGCTCACCTTCGCTACGTCCATCCATATGGCGTGAGTAGTTTTCAACCCCGTTGGTATAGCCCATCTCACGTAGCATTTCGATATCGTACTCTGTCCGTTGTTTCAAGCGCTGGGCTTCAAGCAATTTGCCTTCCTTCTCAAAGATAGCTAGTTGCTCCTCCAACTCAGTCTGAATTTTAGCAATGGCCACTTCCATATGGTCGTCATTGGTCACAAAGTGAGTAGCTGGAAAAATCGCCAAATGGTCCACTTCTCCCAAGACCTGACCTGTCAAAGCTTCCACTTCACGAATACGATCAATTTCGTCTCCAAAAAATTCTACTCGAAAGGCATGCTCATCACGGGAAGCTGGGAAAATCTCCACCACATCCCCACGCACACGAAATCTTCCCCGTTGGAAATCAATATCATTGCGCTCAAACTGAATATCAACCAAGTCATTCAAGAGTTTATCACGAGAAATCTCAAGACCTGGACGGAGACTGACGACACTATCAGCGTATTCCTTGGGCGAACCCAAACCATAGATACAAGAGACTGAGGCCACGACAATAACATCATTACGCTCCAAAAGGGCCGAAGTCGCTGAGTGGCGGAGCTTGTCAATCTCGTCATTGACAGAACTATCCTTTTCAATATAGGTGTCGCTAGAAGGGACATAAGCTTCTGGCTGGTAATAATCATAGTAAGACACAAAGTACTCAACTGCATTTTCAGGGAAAAATTCCTTGAACTCTCCATAGAGCTGGCCAGCAAGCGTCTTATTGTGAGCAATGACCAGAGTGGGTTTATTGACTTTGGAAATAACTTGACTCATGGTATAGGTCTTCCCTGTTCCAGTCGCCCCCATCAGAATCTGAGCTTTTTCTCCACCCTCGATATTATCTACCAACTGCTCGATAGCTTGGGGTTGATCTCCTGATGGTTGATATTTTGATACTAGTTTAAATTGATTGTCTGTAATGCGATTGATCATAAGAATCCTCTCTCCATGTGCTATTCCTATTTTAGCATACTTGTAGCATTTTCACGAAGAAAAGGACGGACCGAAGTCACATCCTTTCATTTTCTTTCTTTAATTGATAAGCGAGATAGACAATCAGCAGTAGCAATTCCAGACTTGTCATGATAGAACCTTCGATCCCAAAAGAACCACCTGATAGCCAGTCTTGATTGCCTTGTGGTAAAAAGGTCATCAAAGACGTTCCTGACTGCTGACCACTAACTAAAATCCCAAAGAGATTTCCTTGAGCAAAATTCCAGGCCCCATGAATACCTGCAATACCCCAAACTGTATCAGTTTTGAGAAGGTAAAGTGACATTGCAGCTCCGAATAAAAAGAGATTCACTAGAGATAGAGGTGTGAGACCAGAATTTCCCACATGAAGCAGGGTAAAGAATAGGCTAGATATAAGAACAGCAAGTTTTAGATTAGTTCTTGAGGCCAATTGGGGAAGGAGCCAAGCACGGGACACCACTTCTTCTGCTGTCCCCTGTAAAATCCAAAATGGAATAGTAAAGACAACAAAGGCAAGCGAATAAGGATTTAAGTGAATAGACTCAAAACGATATTGCCCCAAGGCCACTAAACCTAACAAGGTCAGAAGAAAAAGTGCCAGGCCTAGGCCAAATCCTTTAAAGAGATTGCTGAGGAAATTCTCTCTATAAAATCCCAAAGTTCGAATAGGTCTTTTCTCAACTTTTCTAGTCCATCTGAACACAGTGTTGAGAATAAAACCAAAGGCCAGCAATTCTAAAATTAAACGAAAATCACCTGTTTTATCCATCAAGCTCTGCTGCAAGGTCTGCAAGTAGATTGCAAAAGCTTGACCAGCCTCTCCAAAATTTCTAGCAAGTCCGATGAGAGCTAACAAACTAATACCATATAAAGTATAAGCCACAAACTCTCCTATAAAGACAAAAGCAAAGGCTAACAAGGGGCTTGTGTAGAGGTTTAACCGCATTTGAGAAGCTTGGAAGTCTTTAAAAATTCTTTTGTTCTTCACATCTCCGTCCTCTTTTCTTCCATTATATACTATTATTATAGCACTTTGTGGTAGCAGTTCAAGAAAGAAATAAAGAGCTTTTATGTTATATCTTCTAACATAAAAGTCCCTAGATTTGCATTTTTTTGTTTTTTCTGATATAATGGGAAAATATTCGGAAAAGGAGACTAAAAATGAAGAAAAAATTTCTAGCATTTTTGCTAATTTTATTCCCAATTTTCTCATTAGGTATTGCGAAAGCAGAGACGATTAAGATTGTTTCTGATACCGCCTATGCACCTTTTGAGTTTAAAGATTCAGATCAAACTTATAAAGGAATTGATGTTGACATTATCAACAAAGTCGCTGAGATTAAAGGATGGAACATTCAGATGTCCTATCCTGGATTTGACGCAGCGGTCAATGCGGTTCAAGCTGGTCAAGCTGACGCAATCATGGCAGGAATGACAAAAACTGCAGAACGTGAAAAAGTTTTCACCATGTCTGATACTTACTATGATACAAAAGTTGTCATTGCTACTACAAAATCACACAAGATTAGTCAGTACGACCAATTAAAAGGTAAAACTGTTGGTGTTAAAAACGGAACAGCCGCTCAACGTTTCCTTGAAAGTATTAAGGACAAATACGGCTTTAGTATTAAAACATTTGACACTGGTGATTTGATGAACAACAGCTTGGCTGCTGGTGCCATCGATGCCATGATGGATGATAAACCTGTTATCGAGTATGCAATTAACCAAGGTCAAGACCTCCATATTGAAATGGATGGTGAAGCTGTAGGAAGTTTTGCTTTTGGTGTGAAAAAAGGAAGCAAATACGAGCACCTAGTCACTGAATTTAACCAAGCCTTGGCTGAAATGAAAAAAGATGGTAGTCTTGATAAAATCATCAAGAAATGGACTGCTTCATCATCTTCAGCAGTGCCAACCACAACTACTGCAGCTGGTCTAAAAGCAACTCCTGTTAAGGCTAAATACATCATTGCCAGTGATTCTTCTTTTGCACCTTTTGTTTTCCAAAACTCAAGCAACCAATTTACTGGTATTGATATGGACTTGATTAAGGCCATCGCTAAAGACCAAGGTTTCGAAATTGAAATCACCAACCCTGGTTTTGATGCCGCTATCAGTGCTGTTCAAGCTGGACAAGCTGATGGTATCATTGCTGGTATGTCTGTCACAGATGCTCGTAAGGCAACTTTTGACTTCTCAGAATCATACTACACTGCAAATACTATCCTTGGTGTCAAAGAATCAAGCACCATTGCTTCTTATGAAGATTTGAAAGGGAAGACAGTCGGTGTTAAAAACGGAACTGCTTCTCAAACCTTCCTAACAGAAAATCAAAGTAAATACGGTTACAAAATCAAAACTTTTGCTGATGGTTCTTCAATGTATGACAGTTTAAATACTGGAGCTATCGATGCCGTTATGGATGATGAGCCTGTCCTCAAATATTCTATCAGTCAAGGACAAAAATTGAAAACACCAATCGCTGGAACTCCAATCGGTGAAACAGCCTTTGCTGTTAAAAAAGGAGCAAATCCAGAGTTAATTGAAATGTTCAACAACGGACTTGCAAACCTTAAAGCAAACGGAGAATTCCAAAAGATTCTTGATAAATACCTAGCTAGCGAATCTTCATCTACTTCAACAAGCACTGTTGATGAAACCACAATCTGGGGCTTGCTTCAAAACAACTACAAACAACTCCTTAGTGGGCTTGGTATCACTCTTGCTCTAGCTCTTATCTCATTTGCTATTGCCATTGTCATCGGGATTATCTTCGGTATGTTTAGCGTTAGCCCATACAAATCTCTTCGCGTAATCTCTGAGATTTTCGTTGACGTTATCCGTGGTATTCCATTGATGATTCTTGCAGCCTTCATCTTCTGGGGAATTCCAAACTTCATCGAGTCTATCACAGGCCAACAAAGTCCAATTAACGATTTCGTAGCTGGTACTATTGCCCTCTCACTCAATGCGGCTGCTTATATCGCTGAAATCGTTCGTGGTGGTATTCAAGCCGTCCCAGTTGGCCAAATGGAAGCCAGCCGAAGCTTGGGTATCTCTTATGGAAAAACCATGCGTAAGATTATCTTGCCACAAGCCACTAAATTGATGTTGCCAAACTTTGTTAACCAATTCGTTATTGCTCTTAAAGATACAACTATCGTATCTGCTATCGGTTTGGTTGAACTCTTCCAAACTGGTAAGATTATCATTGCCCGTAACTACCAAAGTTTCAAGATGTATGCAATCCTTGCTATCTTCTATCTTGTAATTATCACACTTTTGACTAGACTAGCGAAACGCTTAGAAAAGAGGATTCGTTAATGGCAAAACTAAAAATTGATGTAAATGATTTACACAAGCACTATGGAAAAAATGAGGTTTTAAAAGGAATTACGACCAAGTTCTATGAAGGAGATGTTGTTTGTATCATCGGTCCTTCAGGTTCTGGTAAGTCAACTTTCCTCCGTAGCCTTAATCTTTTAGAAGAAGTTACGAGTGGTCACATCACTGTGAACGGTTATGACTTAACTGAAAAAACAACCAACGTTGACCACGTCCGTGAAAATATCGGAATGGTGTTCCAACACTTCAACCTCTTCCCTCATATGTCTGTATTGGACAACATCACCTTTGCTCCTATTGAGCACAAGTTGATGACTAAGGAAGAAGCTGAGAAATTGGGGATGGAGTTGCTTGAGAAGGTTGGGCTAGCAGATAAAGCTAATGCTAATCCAGATAGCCTATCAGGTGGTCAAAAACAACGTGTGGCTATCGCTCGTGGACTAGCAATGAATCCAGACATCATGCTCTTTGATGAACCAACTTCTGCCCTTGACCCTGAGATGGTCGGAGACGTACTGAACGTTATGAAGGAATTGGCTGAGCAAGGTATGACTATGATTATCGTAACCCATGAGATGGGATTTGCTCGTCAGGTTGCCAACCGCGTTATCTTTACTGCGGATGGTGAATTCCTAGAAGACGGAACACCTGATCAAATATTTGATAACCCTCAACACCCTCGTCTGAAAGATTTCTTGGACAAGGTCTTAAACGTCTAAACTCAAACTGTAAGGATTTCCTTGCAGTTTTTTTCTATCTCGTATTGGATTTTTTGATTTTTCGGAAAATTATGTTAGAATTAAGTTTATGAAATGAGATTTCCTCATACCTAGCAAGACTAGGAATAAAAATAGAAATTAGGTAGCTAGATGTCATCTAAGGTTATTGTTACAATTTTCGGTGCGAGTGGAGACCTGGCTAAACGCAAGCTCTACCCTTCCCTTTTTAGACTATATAAATCCGGCAATCTTTCCGAGCACTTTGCAGTCATTGGAACTGCTCGTCGTCCTTGGAGCAAGGAATATTTTGAATCTGTTGTAGTCGAATCGATCCTTGATTTGGCAGATAGTACCGAACAGGCTCAAGAGTTCGCTAGCCACTTCTACTATCAAAGTCATGATGTCAATGATACGGAACACTACATTGCTTTACGTCAATTGCAGGCTGAACTAAATGACAAGTACCAAGCTGAACACAACAAGCTCTTCTTCTTGTCTATGGCACCTCAGTTCTTTGGAACTATCGCAAAACACCTCAAGTCTGAAAACATTGTGGATGGTAAAGGTTTTGAGCGCTTAATCGTTGAAAAACCATTTGGTACAGATTACGCAACTGCAAGCAAGTTGAATGACGAACTCCTAGCAACATTTGATGAAGAACAAATTTTCCGTATCGACCATTATCTTGGTAAGGAAATGATCCAAAGTATCTTTGCAGTTCGCTTTGCAAACCTGATTTTTGAAAATGTTTGGAACAAGGACTTTATCGATAATGTTCAAATTACTTTTGCAGAGCGCTTGGGTGTAGAAGAACGTGGTGGCTACTATGACCAATCTGGTGCCCTCCGTGACATGGTACAAAACCATACTTTGCAACTTCTTTCTCTGCTTGCCATGGATAAGCCAGCAAGCTTCACAAAAGACGAGATTCGTGCCGAAAAGATTAAGGTCTTTAAAAACCTCTATCATCCAACGGATGAAGAGCTTAAAGAACACTTTATCCGTGGTCAATACCGTTCAGGTAAGATTGATGGCATGAAATACATTTCTTATCGTAGCGAGCCAAATGTAAATCCAGAATCTACAACTGAAACCTTTGCATCTGGTGCCTTCTTTGTAAACAGCGATCGCTTCCGTGGTGTTCCTTTCTTCTTCCGTACTGGTAAACGTCTGACTGAAAAAGGAACTCATGTCAACATCGTCTTTAAACAAATGGATTCTATCTTTGGAGAACCACTTGCTCCAAACATTTTGACCATCTATATCCAACCAACAGAAGGCTTCTCTCTTAGCCTAAATGGGAAACAAGTAGGAGAAGAATTCAACTTGGCTCCTAACTCACTTGATTACCGCACAGATGCGACCGCAACGGGTGCTTCTCCAGAACCATACGAGAAATTGATTTATGATGTCTTAAATAACAACTCAACTAACTTTAGCCACTGGGATGAAGTTGGTGCGTCATGGAAATTGATTGACCGTATTGAAGAACTCTGGGCTGAAAATGGTGCCCCACTTCATGACTATAAAGCTGGAAGCATGGGGCCTCAAGCAAGCTTTGACTTACTTGAAAAATTCGATGCCAAATGGACTTGGCAACCAGATATCGCCTATCGTCAAGATGGCCGTTTAGAATAAAAAAATCCTGCAAGTTTGTACCTTGCAGGATTTTTACTTCTGATTAGATTAAGCCTTCCAAGAGACCCTTCATAAAGTTTTCTGAGTTAAACTCTCCAATATCATCGACTTTTTCACCAAAACCAATCAATTTTACAGGAATATTGAGTTCTTCTCGAATAGCTAGAACAACACCACCTCGAGCAGTTCCATCAATCTTAGTCAAGACAATTCCTGTCAAAGGGGTAATTTTTGAAAATTCTTTGGCCTGTACTAGGGCATTTTGACCTGTTGATGCATCAAGTGCCAAGAAGGTTTCATGCGGAGCTTCGGGTACAACACGCTTGATGATGCGTCCAATCTTCTCCAACTCAGCCATGAGGTTGTCCTTGTTTTGCAAACGACCAGCAGTATCAATCATGAGAATATCGATACCTTCAGCCACGGCACGTTCCATTCCATCAAAGACCACACTGGCTGGGTCAGCTTTTTCAGCTCCAGTTACTACTGGAACATCCACACGACGGCCCCATTCAGCTAGCTGGGCTACTGCACCTGCACGGAAGGTGTCTGCCGCAACCAACATGACCTTCTTCCCAGCTTGTTTGTAGCGGTGGGCTAGTTTTCCGATAGAAGTTGTTTTCCCAACACCATTAACACCGACGAAGAGCATGACTGTCAAGCCATCTTGGAAGTGGATTCTTTCATCGTAGTTGCCATCCTTCTCATAAAGCTCAACCAATTTCTCAATAATGACACGGCGAAGTGCATCAGGTTTCTTGGCGTTTTCAAGCTTGGCTTCGTAGCGTAGTTCCTCTGTTAAGTTAGAAGCGACTTGGACACCAACGTCACTCATAATCAGTAGTTCTTCCAACTCCTCGAAGAATTCTTCATCGACAGAGCGGAAATTAGCAAAGAAGGCATTTAAGCGAGCTCCGAAGCCTGAACGAGTTTTCTTGAGACTACGGTCATATTTTTCCTGAACGGTTTCTTCTGCTTGAGGAGTTTCTGGTTCAAGAACTTCAATGCTGTTTTCTTCTTCATCTTCTATGAACTCAGGATTTTCTTCCTCAGTAATTTCTTCTTGATGAACCTCTACAGCTAGCTCTGAATCCAGACTTTCTTCAACTGTCTTTTGATTTTCCTCTTCTTGGAGCAGATCTTCTTCAGAACTTTCAACTTCTGCTACTTCTTGAGAAACTTCCTCAGCTTCTGTATCTTCAGACAAATCAAGATTTTCCAGAGCTTCTTTTACAACTTCTTCGATTTTAGGTTCTTCTTTTTTTCCGAATAGACGGTCAAATAATCCCATATCTTAGTTCTCCTTTAGCACATATTCTTCGATAGCCCAGGCGACAGCCTCTTCATCATTGGTCATTGGAGTTACCACATTTGCGACTGCCTTGACTTCAGGAACAGCATTTTGCATGGCAACACCGAGCCCTGCCCATTCAATCATAGAAAGGTCATTGGCCTCGTCACCACATGCCATAACTTGGCTTTGGTCGATTCCAAGATGGCTGATTAGTTTTGCCAAACCTGTTGCTTTATGAACATTCTTTGGTGACCACTCTAGCAACATTTCACGTGATTTAAAGATTTCATATTGGTCAAACAATTCTGGAGAAATCTTCTGAATAGCTGCATCCAAGGGTTCTTGAGCAAAGGCAGTCACGCACTTATTGTAGGTCATCTGACTAGACAAGTCTTCAAAGTCCACTGGAACAAAAGTCAATGCTGGATTGAATTTGGCATAAAGACTTTCTTGGTCCGATTGGATTTGATAAACAGTTCCTTCTGAGATGGCATCAAGAGGCAGTGATAATTTCTCTGTTTCTTCATACAAGCGTGCCACATCATCATATGAAAAGACTGTTTTATCAAGGATTTCACCTGTATTTTTCTGAACTAAACCTCCATTAAAGGTAATCGTATACTCATCTTCCTGGCCGTCAGTCCCTAGCTCATGGAGAAAGAAATCCATGGCTTTTAAGGGACGACCAGTTGTCAATACGACCTTGATACCACGATCACGCGCAGCTTTCAAGGTTGCCTTGGTCCGATCCGTCAGCCTTTTATCAGTAGTCAGCAAGGTCCCGTCCAAGTCCAATGCAATCAATTTTATATCTGCCATTATAAGCCCTCCATATAAGCTATAACCGACTGGTCTTTATGGTGACCAATCACAGTCTTTGCTAATTCTAAAATTTCTGGTCTTGCATTTTCAGGAGCTACAGGATGTCCCACAACCTGCATCATATGCAAGTCATTTAGATTGTCTCCAAATGCCATGACCTGATCCATTGTGATACCAAGTTTTTTAACTAATTCAACAATAGCCACTCCCTTATCGACATAGTCCAGAACAATATCAATGGATTCAAAGCCAGTTGTCATAGCCTTAACACCAGGGACATTTTCATTGACCCAAGCCTCCCCAGCTTCAAGAGTTTCTTCTGTGAAGTTGGTTGTGAATTTAAAAATGTCATCTGTAATATCTTCCAGACTCGCTACTTTTTGGATATTTTCATTATAATGCTGACTCTGTTTCAAATAGGTCGCATCGACTGTATCTAGAACATATGAACCCTTCTTACCCGTCAAGAGCAGTTTATTGATATCTACATAAGGTGACGTTTTCAGCTTTTCAAAAGTCATCAGATAAAACTCACGAGACATGGTCGCTTCATACAAGTCCTGACCCTGATACTCTACCAAACTACCATTTTCCGCGATGAAAATAATGTCATCACGAACATCAGCAAATAATTTTTCTAGTGACAGAAAGCCGCGCCCCGAAGCCACCGCAAAGTAAATCCCTTTTTCCTTGTAGGAAACAAGTAAGTTTTTGAGGCGTTCCATATCAAAGCGTCCATTCCCATCTAGGAAGGTTCCATCCATATCTGTTGCTACTAGTTTAATCATAAAATCTTTCTTACTCCGATTAGTAAATCTACCTCCTATTATACCATAGATAAGTAGAAAAAGGACTAGTCTATCAGCTTTGCTTCTCTTTTATCCTTCTCCACTAGCTAGTGCTGTTTCTAACTTTTAAAAAGCTCGTAAAATTAGAATCGTGCAACTTTTTTCATATAATTTTAAAAGATTGATTTCCTTATATTTTTCCTTTATACTGGATAAAAAGGAGAATACTATGTCAGAAACAAATCACGAAATCGATTCAAATTTTGCAGGTCGTTTAAATATCCTGCGTGCGGGTGTTCTTGGTGCTAACGATGGAATCATTTCCATTGCTGGTGTGGTTATCGGGGTTGCCAGTGCCACGAGCAACATCTGGATTATCTTTTTATCAGGGTTTGCGGCTATCCTAGCTGGTGCCTTTTCAATGGCTGGTGGAGAATATGTATCCGTTTCAACACAAAAAGATACCGAGGAAGCAGCCGTTGCGCGTGAGCAGCTCTTGCTAGACCAAGATATGGAATTAGCTAAAAAGTCTCTCCATGCTGCCTATATCCAAAATGGAGAATGCGAAACTTCTGCCCAACTCTTGACCAATAAGGCCTTTCTTAAAAATCCCCTCAAGGCTTTGGTTGAGGAAAAATATGGGATTGAGTATGAAGAATTTACCAATCCTTGGCACGCTGCCATTTCTAGCTTCGTTGCCTTTTTCCTTGGAAGTTTGCCTCCAATGTTGTCAGTGACCATTTTCCCAAGTGAATACCGCGTCCCTGCTACTGTCCTTATCGTCGGTGTGGCCCTTCTTCTCACTGGTTACACTAGTGCCAAACTTGGAAAGGCTCCGACTAAAACAGCAATGATTCGAAACCTCACTATTGGTCTCTTGACTATGGGAGTTACTTTCCTGCTCGGACAACTCTTCAGCATTTAGAACACAAAAAACACCTCGATTTTGAAGTCGAGGTATTCTTTTTTACATTTGCACAATCTTGCGATAACTTCTTGAAGTAATCATGAAAATCAGCACATAGGCGATGAGGAAGATAGCGCAGATAGACAAGGTCACAATCAACATCATATTCGTATCTATTACACCAATCACTTTTAAAATCAGACTAAGCATATGGTAGGCAAAGGCTAGATGTATAAAGGCAAAAAGCAAAGGAAGGAAGAAAACAGTTAAAACCTGTTTGTTGATGGTTTGCTTGATTTGCTTTTGATCCAAACCGACTTTCTGCATGATAATAAAGCGTTCACGGTCTTCGTAGCCTTCAGAAATTTGTTTGTAGTAGATGACCAGAACGGTTCCGACCATAAAGATAATGGATAGGAAAATACCGATAAAGAAGACACCACCAAAGAGGGCACTCATTTGAGCACTAGCATCTGCTAGATTGCTACCATACACATAGCTACCCTCAGTGTTTAATTGAGCATTAAACTGATTAAGGTAGTTTTCATATTCTTCAGCTACCTTGAGTTGTTCTTCTTCACTGATATTTACATTCATACCACCGTAAAGCTGATTATAGATAGCCGAATCTGGGAATTGATCCAAAAAGGCTTGTAAATTAGGTACAACAAGGTAATTGTAATCAGTAGTCAAGATATTAAACTGATTTGGAACATGGTTGACAATGAAATCTTTATTAAATTCTTCTTTAACAGAAAATTGATGATCATTTAGAGTTAGAGCTTTCTGTCCTTTCAGTCCGTCATTTTTGGCAAAGAGACCGACCTCATTTCCTGATAGAGACAGTTTTTGACCAGTCATATTTTCATAATCTTTTTGGTCAAATACCATGAAAACTGTTTTGGGTTGGACACGGTTTTGTCCTTTTTCAAAAATAGTTAACTTGGTTCCTTCTTGATTTGCAATACCAAAGTTACTATAACGAAGCACTTCTTTCTCTTTGACACTATAACCTTTGTCACTTGCAAACTGGCTCAAGAGTTTGTCCAAATCTTCTTTTTCAACATTTTTTCCACTAATTCCAAAGTCATGCGGATTCATCACTTTTTTAAAGGATTCTGAAGCATTGAAAATACTTGTCGCTGCTGACATGGTTACCAAAACCATTGTTGACAAAATAGCGATGGTTGCTAGTCCAACCGCATTTTTCTTCATACGGAAAATCAAGTTTGAAACAGATATGAGGTTATTAGGTTGGTAATAGTATTTCTTGTTTTTCTTTAAGATTTGTAGGAAGACTGTAATCCCTGCATTAAACAATAGATAAGTACCAAAGATAACCAGTAAAACAGCTAAGAAGAAAGTTGTTAGGGCTGTAAGAGGATCGGTTACCGTAAGGGCAAGATAATAGCCAATCCCTAAACTAATGGAACCAAGGATGGTTTGAAGAGGTAGAAAACGACCTTTTTTCTCACCACTAGCTTTTTCACGGGAAAGCTGGAGGGCATTCATACGGGCGATTCGAAGGGCATTCAGGAACATGAGCCCTAGGAAAATCAATCCAAAGACAACAAGTACTGCAATGACAACATTCATTTGGAAGGTTGCGACCAGCTCAACCTTCAATTTCATCAGTTTGAGCAAGAAAGCGAAAATTAACTTGTCAAACAAGGCTCCAATACCGATACCCGCTCCAACAGTTAGAATCCCAAATACCACTAACTCCTTAAAGGTCATACTGATAAGATGACGCTTCTCCAAGCCCAACATGCCATAAATTCCTAGTTCCTTAGAACGGTTTTTCATGACAAAACTATTGGCATAGAAGACGATAATGGCTGACGCGAGGGTGACGACAAACATACCAAATCCAAGAGTAGCCTGAATGGTTGTTCCTCCACGGATTTCAGCAATCTTGGGATTGAAGGTTAGAGAGTAAAAGAGATAGGTGACTGTGACTGCCAAAAGAACAGCCAGCGCAAAAGGATAGTAGAGTTTGCGGTTTTTAATCAAGTTCGATACCGCTAACTTATTGGTTAATCGAAACATACTAATTCACCTCGCTTGCCATGACAGTCAAGGTATCAGAAATTTCTTGGAACATCTGACGCTCTGTTTTCTCTCCACGGTAGATTTGATTGTAAAGAATGCCGTCTTTGATAAAGAGTACACGTTTAGCTCTGCTAGCTGCTGCTGTTGAGTGGGTTACCATAAGAATGGTTTGGCCGCGCTCATTGATTTCATCAAAGACATCAAGTAAGGCTGCAGATGACTTGGAATCAAGTGCTCCTGTTGGCTCATCCGCAAGGAGAATTTCAGGTTCTGTGATGATGGCACGGGCTACTGCCACACGCTGTTTCTGACCACCAGAAATCTCGTAAGGGTATTTCTCTTGTAATTGGTTGATACCCAGATTCTCAGCTGTTACCACCAATTTCTTCATCATCTCCGTAATAGGTCTTCTTGACAAGACAAGTGGAAGCAAGATATTGTCTTTTACAGACAAAGTATCTAGCAAGTTAAAGTCTTGGAAGACAAAGCCCAGCTTTTCACGACGGAAGCTAGAAGCCTGTGAATTTTTAATGGTTGCAGTGTCTGTTCCATTCAGGTAAACTTGACCACGAGTTGGTTTATCCAGCATAGCTAGGATATTGAGAAGAGTTGATTTACCAGAACCAGACTCACCCATGATGGCAACGTAGTCACCCTTTTCGACGGTAAAGTGAATATCCTTGAGGGCTTCTACTTGGTTGCCCTGAAAACGAGTTTTATAAATTTTTTGAACGTGTTTTACATCTAAAAGTGTCATGAGAATCTCCTTTCTTAATATCCCATCACATGAAATGTTGCTTGCATCATAGCGCATCCCAGCTGAACACGATCGATATCTTTGTGACTTGGTTTTCTTGTTTTCTTATGTAATGTTTGTTTCATGATGTTACTCCTTTGTTCTTTATGAGTCTAGTTTACATCAAAAAAAGACCGCTTGCCATAACCTAACCTTACAAAAGAGACTTTAATCTTACATTTTTGTAAGATTGGGGGAAATGTAGGCAAAATTACTTAGAAAATGATTTGATTTCCTATTTTTAAAATTGTAAAATATAAGTGTGAAAAGGCTTACTTTGGAAAGGAGGAAGCGGGAACTATCATTTGAGTAAGCTTAACTAGATAACATACCATTAAATTCAACACTTTCAAATCGAACTACCTATAAGGAAAGAAGGTGCGCCTTAATGAATCACAAAGAACATGTACTCATCGGACTTCTCTATCTCCTCTCTCCATTCATCGGTCAGCTCTTAGTTGAAAAAACATACTTTATCGGTACAGAATTTACAGCTACTGCTTATGCTATTTGCTGGCTATCAGTTGTTATCAGCATCCACCATTTTTCAAAAAATGTATTGTCTCAGCAACAAAAATAGATTAGAAACATGAGTTCAAAAATATGATTTTTATTCTCAGATGTGACTGATTAGGGTAGAAATAAATAAAATTAGTGTTTTGTCAAGCGGACAGTAACAATATTAAGTTGAAAGTATTTTTAAATCACATTTTTGTAAGATTGGAGAGTTTTTTGAAAATATCTACTATACGAAGTCCTATAATCACTTGTTTTATTTTTAAAAAAGGAGTAAAATATAAATGTGAAAGGGTTTTCTTTGATGCCTTGTAAAACTTTAGTTTTTTAGTGCTTATTTTAAAAAGTAGTAAGCTATAATTCGCATAACTGCAATGAAGAGGGAGGTTGATCTCCCTCTTGTTTAGAAAGAGGCTCCTATGAAACGTATATTTCTCTTCATCAGCAATCTTCTTCTGACACTCTTTCTGATTGGTGCTTTGTCCTTTTGGAAAGACTCTCTTCCACAAATCCTGTTTCCAGGTGCAGCAGTATTAAGCGGGCAAGCAGATTATTCTGCCGTTAAGGAAAAATTAAATAGTCTTGCTAAAGAACATAACAGTCTTATCGCAAGAACCATTTGGGAAGTAGATAGTGATGGAAAATCGCAAACTTACTACGAAGTTTTTGGAGATGGGAAACTTCCAGACTGGATGCCTCAAGCAAGTCAAGAAAGTATCAATAAAAGTAATCTTCTCAACAATTACAATATTATCAGTGGATCGCTAACAAATCAAGAATTAGCTATTCACCTTAAACAACTTGGACTAGAAAAAGTTAACACATTTGAAAATAATAGAGTCTCCTTCGTATTGACCCTCATTGCCCAACCCAATCAACTTACTAGTCTTTTCATTTTTTTATTGACCTTTTTATCACTTATTGTTATCGGACAGATTCAATCTCTCTCTCAATCAGGAATAAGACTGATTAATGGAGAACGTCTCAGAAATCTCTTCTTTCGTTCTATCATAAGAGACGGACTTGATATCCTTCTTTTCGGCTTGCCTGCTTTCCTAATAGCTAGTATTTTAGTAATTTACCTAGGCTATCCTTATGAAATTCAGACTTTTTTAGTAATACTATTTATTTTTTATAATAGCCTGCTTCTCTTGCTAAGTCTTCTCATCGCTTTTCTTTTTACTATTTCTTTGAAAAGAGTTTATCTTATCTCAATCATTAAAGGAAAATTACCAATTAAGTCAATTTTACGTATTCTTTACTTTGGTCAAGCTCTGTCTATCTTATTAGTTATTGTAGGATTTGGGCGCTTGTCCATTGATCATCATATATTTATGAAAAATGAGGCTGGACAAGCTACTTGGAAACAACACTCCAATATTGTTAATCTTCAAACAGGTCGTTCAAGTCAAAGAAAAAATATAGATGAACTCAAAATGAATGCTAATAAATGGTTTGACTTTATTCAATATTCTTTAGAAAATGGAAATGCCTTTCTAGTCAAACATAATCTCGCTATTCAAGCTATAAAACATTCTCTTTCAACTCATAATGATTCTGAACAAAATCCCTATGACTTGGAAGGGAAAAATATTCTCTATGTAACACCTGACTACTTCAAAAAAGAAGGTATAGAGTTAACATCAGAAACCTTTAAAAAAATCAATAATCTAAAAGATGGACAGGTTCTTGTAATACTACCTCAAGAACAAAAGAAAAATGAGGAACAAATAAAACAAAACATACAAGAAGATTTAACTAATCGATTATACAGTAGTGATACAAAGCATAGTGTCGAAGTTAATATAACTTATACTGATCAAAAAAAAGATGTATTCATTTATAATACTACCCATATTTCTTATGATCAATGGTTGTCAACCCCTATTTTTATCGTAGTTTCTCCTAATGCACTTGGAAAAGATTCTTCTATATTTTGGTTTACGAATCTAGAATATCTCTATTTTACCGATTTACAGCAAACACAAGAACTTTTGAAGTACTATCAACTTGATCATATGGTGTCTGGGCTATCATCTGCTAGGGAAACTTATCTCCAGTTAAATCAAAAAATTAAAATCGAAATTTATAGTAATTTAGCGAGTGCTATATTTGCTATTTTGACTTCAATTTTGCTGTTTACAAGTTTAAACCTACTCTATTTTGAAGCCTTTCGCAAAATCATATTCTTGAAGAAAATAGCAGGCTATTATTTCTTTGAATTATACAGTAGATATATCACGTCTCAAATAATAGCTCTCTTTGTCGGAAGTAGTCTAGCTTTCATTATTTCTAAGAATATCTGGATTACCCTGATTTTATTTCTCAGTTTTTCAGGTTTAGCTGTTCTTCTATTGAAAATCTGTGATAGAAAGGAAAGTAAAACCTATGCTAGCATCATCAAAGGAGGATAGTATGATTGAATTACAACATATTTGGAAACAATTTGGTTCTCGTATCATCTTTTCAGACTTGAGTCTTAATTTTCAAAGTGGTATGGTGTATGCATTGATAGGAGATAGTGGTTGTGGAAAAACCACTTTGCTGAATATGCTAGCAAAACTAGAGACTTTTGATAAAGGAGAAATAATTTATAAAGGAAAGTCTTTGACTTCACTAAAAAACAACGAATTCTATCGTAACGAACTAGGTTATCTCTTCCAGAACTTTGGACTATTAGAAAGTCAGACCATTCGAGAAAACCTTGAGCTGGGAATGATTGGTAAAAAAAAGAACAAGAAACAAGAAAAAGAGAGACTTCTTCTTCAAGCACTGCAAGCTGTAAGACTGGATTATCTATGTCTCAACCAAAAAATCTATGAATTATCTGGTGGTGAAGCTCAACGCGTGGCACTTGCCAAGATTATCCTAAAAAATCCTCCTTTAATTCTAGCTGATGAACCAACCGCCTCACTAGATCCTAAAAATTCCAAGGAAATTATGGAAATTCTCCTTGAACTTCGTAATGCTAATAGAACAATTATCATCGCAACTCACAATCCTAGTATTTGGAAAATGGCTGATCAAGTAATTCGGCTTTCTAAAGACGAAACAGATTATAATTAAATACCAAAATCCCTTGTAGCTAAATAGCCACAAGGGATTTTCATCATTTATGCTACTTCTTTTAAGTAACATAGTGCAAATAATAAATATTTCCTGTTAAACCTCACCAAAACCAACCTTCATTGTCGTCAATGGCTTGGGCTTCCTTGCGTTTGCGTGGGCCTGTTCCATACATTTCTGCTTCGATTTCTTCCTTAGTCGGCATGACAGAAGCTAGGATGATATAGATAATCACGCCAAGGCCAAAGTTTGCGACTGTAAAAATGGCAAACAGGAAACGAACAAGGGTAACATCAAAGTTCCACTTATCTGACAGACCTGCCAGAACTCCTGAAATCATGCGATTTCGTCTCATTTTATAAAATTTACTGTTCATGATTTTTCCTCTTTCTGCTAGGTTAGACATAGTATATCACGGGTAGGCTCGGCTTTCATCAGTCCTCAGGCTGATTTATTAGTAGCAATTTACCTCGACAAAGTCCACAGCGATAGCGTTTGGTATCAATCCTACGCTTGCGATGATACCTTTGCTGGCAGGATTGACAACGATAAAGTTTGAGTGGTTTAGAGTGGCTATTTGTCAAGGAGGGCACAAAGCGTAATCCATCCACTGCTTTCAACAGTTCCTTAAAATCCCGATCCTTGTGTTGATATCCCTTCCCTTGAAAATAGAGGTGATAATGACAGAGTTCATGGCGGACAATTTTCCTAAAAACATCCAGACCGAGTTCCTGATAAACCTTAGGGTTAAAATCTAAATGCCCATCTTTGGGGAAAAATCGCCCACCTGTCGAACGTAGACGCCTATTCCACTGAACATGATGGATAAAAGGTTTGCCGAAGTCTTCTAGTGAAACCTGCTTAACGTAATCAGTCAGTTTCATTTGGAGCGAGGAGCGACAGATTGACTTTTTCACGTTCAGTATCGATTTTCTTAACCCAAACCGTTACCAAATCTCCGACTGACACTACTTGGCTAGGATGTTTGATAAATTTGCGACTCATATGGGAAATGTGAATCAAGCCGTCTTCGTGAATTCCAATGTCAACGAAGGCACCAAAGTCAACTACATTACGCACCACACCCTCTAGCTTCTGGCCTACCACTAAATCTTTGATATCTAGGACATCTTGGCGAAGCACAGGTGCATCAAAGGAATCACGGAAATCTCGACCTGGTTTGAGAAGGTCTGCAATGATATCTTTAAGAGTTTCTGGTCCAAGGTCTAGCTCTTGCGCCATTTCCTTGACTGAAAGCGACTTGAGTTTGCCTTGGGCTTCTTCGTTTAGGTCTTTAATATCTAAACGTTTGAAGAGTTCCTTAACGGCAACGTAATTTTCTGGGTGAACTCCTGTATTATCAAGGATGTTGCTACTTTCAGGGATACGAAGGAAACCAGCTGCCTGTTCAAAAGCCTTAGCACCCAGACGAGGAACTTTCTTGATTTGGGCGCGTGAAGTGATTTTTCCCTCTTCCTCACGGTATTTGACGATATTTTCAGAAATGGTTTTATTGAGTCCAGCTACGTGTGAAAGAAGAGCAGGGCTGGCCGTATTAATATTAACACCGACTTGGTTCACCACGGTATCCACGACAAAATCCAGACTTTCAGACAATTTCTTCTGGCTGACATCGTGTTGGTATTGACCGACACCAATTGACTTAGGATCGATTTTGACCAATTCCGCAAGGGGATCTTGCAAACGACGGGCGATAGAAATGGCAGAGCGTTTTTCAACGGTCAAGTCTGGAAACTCCTGACGAGCAAGTTCGCTAGCAGAATAGACAGAAGCACCACTTTCATTTACAATGACATAACTAACCTCAGGAAAATCTTTAAGAACTTCCGCCACAAAAGCTTCACTTTCACGACTGGCCGTTCCATTACCGATGGCAATAATTTCCACGCCGTATTGACCAATCAAATCTGCCAAATCTTTCTTGGCTTCTTCGATTTGACGAGCTGATGCTGGTTTGACAGGATAAATAACCTGAGTTGTCAGCATTTTTCCTGTTGCATCAACGACAGCTAGCTTGGCACCTGTACGAAAGGCAGGGTCAAATCCCAGAACCACGCGCCCTTTCAGTGGAGCAACCAATAGGAGATTGCGCAAATTGTCAGAAAAGAGTTGGATAGCTCCTTCTTCTGCTTTCTCGGTTAATTCTGTCCGAATACGGCGCTCGATAGCAGGCAAGACTTTTTTCTTAACGGATTGCTGAACCACTTCATCAATATAAGCATTTTTCACCTTGAAACGAGTAGCAAAGAAGGCAAGAATACGGTCCGTCGCATGTTCAAAACCGACCTTCAAGACACCTAGCTTCTCCCCACGATTGAGGGCCAAGGTACGATAACCCTGCATATTTCCAACTGTCTCTGAAAAATCATAATAAATCTGAAAAACCTGCTTTTCATCAAGACTTTCATCCTTGACTTGAGAAGTGAGTTTAGAGTGTCTCAGCACTTCCTGATAAGTCATAGCACGTAAATTGACATCCTCCGATAAGGCTTCGACCAAGATATCAACTGCACCACCCAAGGCCTCCTTACCAGTCGCAAATCCTTCACAGACGAACTTTTCAGCTTCCTTCTCTAAGCCAGCTACATTCTGCAAAATCAAGCGAGCAAGTGGGAATAGCCCAGCTTCACGAGCAATGGTTGCCTTGGTTCGACGTTTTTCCTTGTAGGGAAGATAGAGTTCTTCGACGTCTGCTAGTTTTTCGGCAGCTAAGATAGCTTCTTCCAATTCCTTGGTCAACTTGCCTTGTTCTTGAATCTTAGCCAAGACAGCTTCCTTACGATCATTGAGGTTAGTCAGGCTTTTATCCAAGTCGATAATAGCCTTAATTGCCACCTCATCCAGACTACCAGTCATATCCTTACGATAACGCGCTATAAAGGGAATAGTCGCCCCTTCAGCTGTCAAACTTAGAACAGTATCAATTTGCTTTAACGTCACTCCCAAATCTTGGGAGATTTTTTCATATTTTTTATCCATGAATCTATTATACCACAAGCTAATATTATTCAATTATCTCTTACAATTTTAAAACATAAGTTGGGAAATAAATTTACTTCATTTCAATATTCTATTTATTGAGAAGATTGCAATTTAATTCTAATAGTTGACAAAAGGATCAGTGATTAATTGTACTGTTTTTATTTTTTACAAAACGCTTTATAAAGCTATTTGTTGAAGTTAACGAATCAATTTTCAGAGCAAATAAAAAATCGCAAGCCTGAGCCTGCGGTGAGTGTAATCTATTTTGAAATTTTTAAACAAAAAAGGAGCATTTAAGCTCCCTCCTTTGAAATAACGGACACTTGGCTGGTCGGTGTACCCAGCATCTCAGATACCTTTTTCAAGGTGCGGCAGGAACCTTTCTGCCCTCAAATGTCTTTCGTTAATATTATTCTAGCACTATCTACTTTTTTTGTCAAGTTTTCTCAATCTACCAGACTTAATACGACTTTGTAACTTGAAATCTTGTAAGCGATACATGGTCGGAACATAAAAGAAATCTCCACTTTTATGTAACTTGATGGCAACAAGAACATTATCATCAAATCTTTTAACATATTCAAAACTAGCATCTTTCTCTCGTGGATTGATGCCGACGAAATCTGGGTTCCTTAATATGAGTTCCAGGTCTTCGATATGATGAATCACATCATTATGATGCCGTTTCAACATATGACTTCTTAAACCTTCTTTGTTAACTTTGATATCACTAGCTTCAAGAACAATATTAAAAATTTCTTTTATTTCGTCAGTAACCTGACCAATCTTTTTATGTTCCATCATTTCCTCCGTTATTCCGCAATTATTATATCACAATCATAGTGTATATTAGGATATATCACGCTCTATTATTCGTTAGATATTCAATTTTAACTTTTTCCTTTTCCTCAAAATAATAGTATAATAGAGGTAGAATTTAGAATCGAGGTACACCTATGGCTGTAAAATTTACAAAACGAGACGACTTGGACAAGATGTTTGAAGAGTTTGCTAAACTCCCTGATTTGAAACAAGTCACTTTCCCTGATGACAAAGAGAAGAAAGCCAAAGCAGAAAAGAAAAACTAGATGACTGCTTTCCAACAACTCCCTTCTAGTGTGCTTCAGACTGGGGCCATTTTTCTCTCCATTATCATTGAAGCCCTACCCTTCGTTCTGATAGGAAGTATTGTTTCAGGGCTGATTGAGGTTTATATCACACCTGACAAGGTTTATCATTTTCTCCCTCGAAATCGTTGGGGGAGAATCTTTTTTGGCACCTTCGTAGGGATTCTTTTCCCTTCTTGTGAATGTGGAATTGTCCCCATTATCAATCGTTTTCTGGAAAAAAAGGTCCCCAGTTACACGGCCGTTCCTTTTCTTGTGACAGCACCTGTTATCAATCCTATTGTTCTCTTTGCAACCTATTCTGCCTTTGGAAATTCCTTCCATGTCGCCTTGTTACGAGCTCTAGGTTCCATTGTAGTAGCTGTGATACTTGGGATTTTTCTAGGCTTTTTCTGGCAAGAACCGATTCAAAAAGAAAATCGGTTGGCTTGTCATGAGCATGATTTTTCTCACTTGAGTCCTGCAAAGAAAGTTTTTCAAGTCTTTGTGCAAGCCATTGATGAATTTTTTGATACGGGGCGTTATTTGGTATTTGGCTGTCTCTTTGCCTCTGTTATACAGGTCTATGTTCCGACACGGATTCTGACCTCTATCAGTGCGACCCCTCTTTTTGCCATCCTACTCTTGATGCTTTTGGCCTTTCTTCTCTCTCTCTGCAGTGAGGCGGATGCCTTTATCGGTGCTTCTCTTCTCTCGAGTTTCGGCTTAGCACCAGTTTTGGCCTTTCTCGTCATTGGCCCAATGCTGGATATTAAAAATATTCTCATGATGAAAAATTACTTAAAAGCACGATTTATCAGTCACTTCATAACGATTGTGACTCTTGTCGTCTTAGTGTATTCTCTCTTGATTGGAGTCATCCTATGATTCGATTTTTAGTTTTAGCTGGCTATTTTGAACTGACCATTTATCTCCATCTGTCGGGCAAATTAAACCAGTACATCAACATGCACTATTCCTATCTGGCCTATATTTCCATGGTACTTTCCTTTATTTTGGCAATTGTTCAACTGTATATCTGGATGAAGCAAGTCAAAACCCATAGTCATCTGAACAGCCGATTGGCGAAGGTGACGAGTATTGCTCTTCTGGCTATTCCTATTATCGTCGGCTTAACTTTTCCAACTGTTAGCTTGGATTCTCAGACCGTTTCTGCCAAAGGCTATCATTTCCCCTTATCAGAAGGCACGGATCAAGCCATTCAGACAAGTGAAGGGACGACAAGCCAATATTTGAAACCAGATACCAGTTCTTATTTTTCAAAATCAGCTTATGAAAAGGAAATGCGAACGGCGGCGGATAAATACTTGTCCCAAGATAGCATTTACATTACTAACGAAAACTATATGGAAGTCATGGAGGCTATCTACGACTATCCAGATGAGTTTGAAGGCAAGACAGTCCAGTTTACAGGCTTTGTCTATAACGACCCCAGTCATGCCAATAGCCAATTTCTGTTCCGCTTCGGCATTATTCACTGTATCGCAGATTCTGGTGTCTATGGTTTGTTGACCAAGGGAAATACCCGTCAATATGAAAATAATACTTGGATAACAGCCAAGGGAAAACTGGTCAATCACTACCATAAAGAACTCAAACAAAATCTCCCAACCTTGGAAATCGATAGCTTTACCAAAGTCGATAAACCAGAGAATCCCTATGTGTATCGCGTGTTTTAAAAAAGTAGCCTGGAAAGGGCTACTTTTTCTATTTAGAAATAAAAATCTAAAGTATGGATAATTTTATATAAAGCTCCGATTTCCTACTCTCCATCCTTCCAATTTCGAGCAATTTCTTCATCTTTCTGGAGTTGGTCTACCAGTTCTTCAACGGAGTCAAATTTGACCATATCACGGACACGGTCAAGCCAATAAACAGTCACTGACTCACCATAAATATCATCAGAAAAATCAAAAATATTGACCTCAAAACGTGCTTCTTCTCCATCAAAGGTAACATTTTTTCCTACACTAGCCATCCCACGATATTTCTGACGTTGTACTTCTATATCAACAACATAGACACCATCTGCTGGCATATAGGTTCTATCTCTCAAGACCAAATTAGCTGTAGGATAACCAATCGTCCGTCCTCTAGCATTACCATGGACAACCATTCCACGTGACGGTAGAGGAGTCCCAAGTAAATGACCAGCTTCTCTGACATCTCCATCAAGAATAGCCTGACGAATACGAGTAGAACTGATTTTACCCTTTTCATCCTCTACAGGAGGAACAATAATGATTTCACCATCAAAATAGTCCTTCAAGTCATCTGCAGTTTTCTTGTCAGAACCAAAAGTATAGTCAAATCCTGCTACGATAATAGCGGGTTTTAAGGCTTTAATATAAGTATCAAAAAACTCTTGGGCAGTCAAACTAGCAAATTTACTACTAAAATCAAGTAAAAATAGTTCTTCAACTCCATGCCACTTCAGCTTCTGCTCCCGTTCTTGATGATTAACAATGTGCAGCATAAGATCTGGATGGTAGGGCTGTAGAGCAAGTTTAGGTGATTCTGTAAAGGTCATCACAACTACAGGAAGATAATCCTTCATCGATGCCTTAGTAGCAACTTCAAAAAGTTTTTGATGGCCTTTGTGAACACCATCAAAATAGCCTAAAACAAGGACCGTTTTGTCCGGCACTGCGATATCTTTTTCATTTTTTATAGGTACTGTTGTAATCATGAAACTATTATATCATAGAGAAAGCCTTTTCGCTAAAAGGAAAGCCCAAATGTCGTTTTTTGCCCCTGAACTGACCTTAAAAAATCATTCAAGATGTTAATTTAAAAAAATAGCATCCCCTAAGAGATGCTATCGTTTGGTAACTAGTCTACTGTTTCTTCCAAATCTTTTAACTTCACCGAAACAATTTTTGAGACACCTGATTCTTGCATAGTCACTCCATAGATGGAATCAGCCGCTGCCATGGTTCCCTTACGGTGGGTTACGACGATAAACTGGCTGTCCTTGTCAAAGCGGTTGAGGTAATCCCCAAAACGTTTAACATTGGCTTCGTCAAGCGCAGCCTCTACCTCATCCAAGATGACAAACGGAATAGTCTTGACACGGATAATGGAGAAAAGCAAAGCAAGAGCCGATAGAGCTTTTTCACCACCACTCATGAGGTTGAGTGATTGGATTTTCTTACCTGGTGGTTGAACAGAAATCTCAACCCCAGCTGTCAGCAAGTCTCCCTTAGTCAAAATGAGGTCCGCCTGACCTCCACCAAACATCTGCTTGAAGGTCACTTTAAAGGACTCACGAATGGCCTCAAAGGTTGATTTAAAGCGTTCCTTAACCTCATCATTCATCTCTGTGATAGTCTCTAGGAGTAGATTTTTCGCTGATAAAATATCATCTCGCTGGCTATTTAGGAAATCCAGACGGTTGTGAACTTCTTCGTACTGGTCAATAGCTTCCAAGTTGACAGGACCCAGTGATCGAATAGCCTTCTCTAAATCTTTAACCTCTTGCTCTGCCAGATTGAGATTCTCCAACTCATGAGACTTTTCTAAAGCTTCTGTATAGCTAATCTGATACTGGTCTGTTAGCTGACTCTGTAGATAGCGCAAGCGCTCGCTGACCTTTTCTTTCTTGGCTTCAGCACGAGTTTGCTTACGAATCCACTCTTCATTCTGCTGGCGAGCCTGATCCAAATGACTAGCAATATCATCCAGTTGACCTTCAATATCATCCAACTCAAACTGCTTGCGAATCAAACCTTGTTGGAGATTTGTTTTCTGAATTTTGGCTTCATCAGCCTGTTGACTGAGCAAATCCGTATCAACTTTCTCAAGATTGTCAACTTTTTCTTGGAGAAGGCGCTGGATTTCCTCTTGCTCGATATTCAGATTATCCAATTCCTTGCCTAAACGTTCAATATCAGCAACTTCATAACGTTTTTGTCCTTGCAGTTCTGTCTTAAGCAGGCGAGCTTGCGCTACCTCTTCCTGCAAGTTTTGATAACGTTCTTGGATGGCGTTTTTGTTGGACTTAATCTCTTCAATCTCAGCTTCCAGATTTTTCTTGTCACTTGCGATTGTAGCAAGGTGCTCTTGGCATTTTTCCTTATCTGCTTGCCAATCTCCGTCAGAAAGACGATCTAATTCCTCTTCTTGGAGTTTCCAAAGAGTTTCTAGATCTTCAACTTGCTGACTGGTCTGCTGATAAGCGAGGGACAATCCTTGCTCCTGAATACGTGCCTGCTCTCCTTGAGATTTGATAGCTTCTAATTTTTCTGTCAATCTAGCCATCTCATCTTGCAAGGTCTTCAAAGATTCTTCTTCTGAACGAAGACTTGCTTCCTCTTCAGCAATTTCTTTTTGTAATTGCTCCAGTTCTGGCTTGATGAAAATACTGTTATTCTGGCGGTTGGCTCCACCTGCATAGGAACCACCTGTTCGCAATTCTGTCCCGTCCAAAGTCACCATACGGACCTGGTAACGAACCTGGCGAGCTGCTGCACGCGCATGCTCTACAGTATCAAAAATAGCCGTCGTAGCTAGCAAGTTCTTGAAAATAGCTTCCAGTCTAGTATCGAATGTCACCAGCTCATCAGCCATACCCAGAAATCCTGGACTTGTAGCAATAGCATCTTGGTTCTGACTAGAAATCGTACGCGCCTTAATCGTTGTCAAAGGAAGGAAGGTTGCACGACCGGCTCTGTTTCGTTTGAGAAAATCAATAGCTTTGGTTGCCGCATGTTCATCTTCTACGATGATATGCTGACTGCTGGCTCCAAGCGCAATCTCTAGGGCAGTTTGATAATGCACATCAAAAGTCAGATGTTCACTGACTGCACCAATAATTCCACCGAGGCGGTCTTTTTCTTGGAGAACACTCTTAACACCTGCATAAAAGTTACTATGATTTCTCAGGATATTTTCCAAACTTTGAGCTCTGGCCTGTTTGTTTTTGAGATTATCCAGACGGTCAAAGAGTTGACTTTGTTGAGCTTGATAGGAAGCTTTCTGCTCCTCTTGCTCCTTGGCAATAGCTTGGTAGTCAGCCAATAATTTCTGAACATGCTCCTTGGCAGTTTCAAGCTCATTCCTTTGCTGACTTGCCTTTTCTTTAGCTGTAGCCAGCTGTTCTTTCAGCTTTTCTAGTTGATCTGCTTGTTTTTGAGAAAGCTGACGACTATTTTCCAACTCATTCTCGATGCGAGTCAGTTGATTTGAGGCATCAGCTTCTTCTTGTAAAAGCGCCACAAAGCGTTCACGCAAAAGCTCAATCATCTGATCAGGATCATCTGAAAAAGCTAGCAATTCAGCATCTAAACGATTGAGTTTTTGATTATTTTGGACTAGATTTTCCTCTAAGAGTGCTAAAGAGCTTTCCTTATCAGATTTTTCTTTGCTGAGTGAATTTCTCTTATCCTCCAAAGCAGCCAAACGAGCTTGCGCTTCCTGTTGATTCAAGGCTACTTGCTCAGATTCTAGTTTAGATAGGGCTAATTTTCTCTCTAAGTCACTAATCAGACTGGTCAAATCCATCAAACTGCCTTGGTCTTTGGACATTTCAGCCTGTAAATCTTGGCGTTGCTTTTTAAGAGCTTGATTTTCTTCTTCTAATTTTTCACGCTTTTGGTAGTAGCTCGTCAAGAGTTCCTGAACCTGAGTCAACTCTTCTTCTGTCGAGTCTAGTTCAGCCTTATTTTCCTTGATTTGAGCAACCAGCACATCTAAATAAATAGCCTTGCGTTGACCTTCCAAGTCCAAAAACTTACGGGCATTCTCAGCTTGCTTCTCAAGAGGCTTGATTTGATTATCCAACTCGTAGATAATGTCTTCAAGACGATCCAGATTATCCTGAGTTTGTTGCAGTTTACTCTCTGTCTCTTTTCTACGAGTCTTGTATTTCAAAACCCCTGCAGCTTCTTCAAAAATAGCTCTGCGTTCTTCAGGCTTGGAATTAAAAATCTCCTCAACCTTCCCTTGGGAAATGATAGAGAAGGAATCTCGTCCCAATCCAGTATCTAAGAAGAGGTCATGAATATCACGCAGACGGACTTTCTTGCCGTCAATCTTGTATTCGCTATCTCCACTACGATAGATATGGCGTTCCACCCTAATTTCTTGGCCTGCATCCTTGATAAATCCATCATTATTATCCAGAGTCACAACTACAGAAGCATAATTGAGCGGTTTGCGACTTTCTGTTCCAGCAAAGATGACATCTGGCATCTTGCCACCACGGAGACTCTTGACACTAGACTCCCCCAAAGCCCAACGCAGACTTTCTGTAATATTGGACTTTCCAGATCCATTGGGTCCAACAACTGCCGTCACACCTTGGTCAAAGACGACCTTAGTCTTGTCAGCAAAAGACTTGAATCCCTGAATTTCGATTTCCTTTAAATACATGAATCCAGCCCTTTCTCAACGGCATTTTTGGCAGCTTCCTGCTCTGCTAATTTCTTAGAACGACCTTGACCTTGACCGATGCTCTTACCTTCAACCAGAACTTCTACATCAAAAACCTTATCATGGGCAGGACCCGTTTCAGAAATCACCTGATAACGAATAGCCACATCGCCATTGACCTGAAGTAACTCTTGGAGATGGGTTTTGTAGTCTGTAATCATCTCAAATTCGCCTGCTTCAACCTTAGGAATCATGACTTGATAGATAAATTCCTTAACCTTGGCCACATCCTTGTCCAAAAGGAGGGCACCAAGAAAGGCTTCAAAGGCATCACCAAGAATGGTATCACGATTGCGACCACCAGATTTTTCTTCCCCTTTACCCAACTTGATAAATTGATCAAACTGGCAATCACGCGCAAAACCAGCCAAACTTTCCTCGCGGACAATCATGGCACGGAGTTTAGACAAGTCACCCTCAGGCTTTTTAGGATATTTTTTATACAGATATTCTGAAATCAATAACTGTAGAACAGCGTCTCCTAAAAATTCCAAGCGTTCATTGTGTGAAATTTTTAAGAGGCGGTGCTCATTGGCATAACTCGTATGAGTAAAGGCAGTCTCCAGTAAATTTTTGTCTGTAAATTCGATTGCAAAATGGTTCTTTAGTACAGTTTGTAATTCTTTCATACCAACCTCTTTCTAACTGATAACAGTCCTTTTTATTATATCAAAAAAAGCCCCCTGAGTCACTTTAAAACGGGACTGGAAAACATTTGGGAATTCTTTAAAAAGAGATTTTCAGTTTTAAGGGCCAATTTAGGGCTGTGTAAAGAAAAAAGCCCTATTAAAGGCTTTCTTAGGATGTTTACATCCACCCTGAGGGAATCGAACCCCCATCTCAAGAACCGGAATCTTACGTGATATCCATTACACTAAGGGTGGAAACTTGTTTCATTATAACAAAAATTTGCTCTAATAACAAGTTTTTTTCTAGACAGATAGCCCGTCTTAGTGGGAAGCATCCCCATTCCAAATAGAGTTTTTCACGATAACATAATCAACGTGTTTAAGGTCAGCAACCTGACGTCCACCTGAATAGGAAATAGCGCTTTGAAGGTCTTGTTCCATTTCAGTTAAAGTGTCTTGCAGATGACCTTTAGCAGGAAGCAAGATACGTTTGCCTTCCACATTTTTGTAAGCACCTTTTTGATATTGTGAGGCTGAACCGTAATATTCTTTGAACTGTTCACCATCGACTTCAATCGTTTTCCCTGGACTTTCAATATGTCCTGCAAAGAGAGAACCAATCATGACCATGCTGGCACCGAAACGGATAGACTTGGCAATATCACCGTGAGTGCGAATCCCTCCATCAGCGATAATCGGTTTACGTGCAGCCTTAGCACACCAGCGTAGAGCAGCCAACTGCCAACCACCTGTACCGAACCCAGTCTTAACCTTGGTAATACAAACCTTACCTGGACCGATTCCGACCTTAGTAGCATCCGCACCAGCATTTTCCAATTCACGCACAGCTTCTGGTGTTCCCACATTTCCAGCAATGACAAAGGTATCTGGCAATTCTTTCTTGATGTGTTGAATCATAGAAATCACGCTATCCGCATGACCATGGGCAATATCAATCGTGATGTACTCAGGAGCATCAGCCTTGAGCTGGCTGACAAAATCATACTCATAATCCTTAACACCGACAGAGATAGAAGCAACGAGCCCTTGCTCGTGCATGCGTTTAATAAAAGGAATGCGTCCTGCCTCATCAAAACGGTGCATAATGTAAAAGTAACCACCTTTAGCCAGTTGCTCTGCTACATTTTCATCCAAAATTGTCTGCATATTAGCTGGCACAACAGGTAGTTTAAAGGTGTGATTTCCTAGAGTAACACTTGTATCTGCTTCTGCACGGCTTTTAATGACACATTTATTTGGAATCAATTGAATATCTTCGTAATCAAAAATTGGAAATTCATTTAACATCTCGATGTCTCGTTTCTTTTGTAATGACCTACCTATGCTCTCGCATCCCTACGTCTTTTCCGACGTTTCCTTAATTTATTATAAACAAAAGTACAGTTTTTGTCAAATATTTTTATAAATCAAAAAACATTGTTCGTATTTTACTTTTTTAAAAACAAAAGAAAGAGGAGAGATTATTTTCTCCCCAATTCTTTAGTAATATTCCTTTTAAAAGTTTCTTCAGAGTTTTCCATCATTTCACAAAATTCACGATAAGATGAAGACTTCTGAGGGATTTGGATAGACCATTTCTTCAACAAAGCTCCATAACCTGCTAGCTTTCCTATCTCATTATCAACAACCTTGTCCTTGCTCGGAAAAACAAGACCAGCCTTCTCAGCTTTCAAAATATAAGAATAGGAAATCAGCTGGAATAAGTCCTCACGGTTGATCCCTTTTTCAGTGAACTCTAGTTTTTTATATTTAGCATCTAAAACGATTTTTAACTCTTGATTATAAAAATCTGGATATACTTTCCGTTTCCCAACAGAAAATACCGAAATACCACCTAGTTTTTCTTTATTACGTGGATGGATGAAATCTTTTGGTAACAAAGTATGAACATACTCTTCCCAAAGCCAGGCAACATCAAAAAGAATACCATGAATTTTTTGATCTTGATATCCTAAACCGTGCTTTTCTTGGTTTAGAATCATCAGACAAAGTTCTTGTAACTTTCTGTACTCGTGAAAGTATGCATGACGTATCGGTTTAGATTGATTTACCCGAATAATCTTAGCACGATCAGCTAGTTTATAAGAAGGCGTTACACGCACGATTTCAGATACGTTTTCACGACTAGTTGAGAGATTATCTAGCACCCCTTGGCCAATGCTTTTCTGGTTCTTAATGTATTCAATAGTGTGACGAACCAACTGCATAAGGGGATTATCATAGGTGAACTCTCTCGTTGTGTAGGCAATATTTCCCGTGAAAGGAAGATTTTTCTTGAGATGGTTTCTTACATCAATCACTCCCTTAACATGACTGTCATTATGAGAAAATCTCTGGTATTCCTTATAAAGACCTTTTCGGAGAGCAGCTTGTAGATACTTAGGGAAGAGATACATCAAAAGTTGATAAAGTCTCTCTTCACGAGACAAAGCAACATCTAAACTAGTGAGATTGATATGAAGAACCTTGTGTAAGAGATAATGCAAAAAATGGTCATTACTCTCATCAGAAAAGCGAGAGGAAATCGTTAATCTTTCCTGACCACACCCCAGAAAACCAATCACATTTCCAGTCTTGATTTTCTGATTAACTGTTTCAAAGATTTTTTGGTCCTTTTCTAAGTCAGAAGAATTCATCAAATCATTTGGAAAAATGAAAATACGTTCATCTTGGGATAGACTTTCCAAGGTTCTATCTAAAAGAAGATTGCTTAGTTTAGGATATCCTTCAACAAATTCTTCTTTAACAATCTTGTGTTGATTATCAGTGATCCGCATCATCGTTTTCATCGCCTTCATTGTCATCAGCTACTGCCTGATCTTTTTGCCCATTCTTTGTCAGATCAAATGCCTTCTTCAATGTTTCAAGAATTTCAGCTTCTTCATAAGAACCACGTAAATAATCTTCCAAAAGCGGTTTGAGATAATCAGACCAGAGTAATTCATAGTCAAAATCTACATCCTTCAAGTTAAGGAAATAACTTGGCCCGATATGGTAATGACTGTTTAATTCCTGAACGTTTTCAATAGCAGCATTCAAGCTTCTTAGACGTTTTTTCGCTTCTTCAGCTTTATCACCAAGAGCAGTATCGAGCATACCTAATTGGCTTTCAGCAGTAACTTCAACAAAGCGGAAGCGACGGCGCATAGCAAAATCAAAGGTGTCCACTGAGCGGTCAATATCATTCATGGTACCTATAATATAGACATTCTCAGGAATATAAAACTTGTCATCACTTTCGTGTAGATTGGCATATTGGGTAGATACACTTCCCTTTTCACCACGATAGCCAGGGTCAATAGAGAAAAAGAGTTCTCCAAAAATCTTAGAAATCTCACCACGATTGATTTCATCGATGATGAAGACGAATTTTTGATCTGTATCAATCGTTGGAGACACATAATCACATAAGCCATAACTTTCTTTCATGTGATCTAAAACGATTTTTTGATAAGTTTCGTACTTTAACTTAGTCTCCTCACCCTTGTACAAAAGATACACTTTTTCTTTGGTAGCAACAGGAGAATCAAACTTCACATTCCCTTGACTATTTAAACTGGCTGGAACCGAACTACGAGGGAAGAAGTATTGTCCTTGCTTTTCATTGATAGCATCCGTTAGCTTAGCCCACGTTTCTTCAAAATTATCTTGTCCTCCAGTTTTCTGAGCTTCTTTTGCTTTCTGACAGAACTTCTTAAAAATACCGTCTTGAGGCTTAAATCCAATAGATCCATCCACATTTGATACCGGTCTCAAACCCTCTACAAAATCCGTATAATCATAAGATGGATGAAACTGTACAAAGCCGATTTGCTCCTCATGACCTTCCGTTAATTCTTTAGCAATTTCTTTAGCAAGATAAGTTTTTCCCGTCCCCGGTGCACCACGGAGGATGAGGTTTTTGGATTTTCTTAATTTATCTAAATAATCGTTAATATTTTTATTCATAACAACCTTCTCTATATTTTTTCTGTATGTACCATTTAGAATAGATTTATACAAATTGATACGTTCTGAATTTCTATCCCAATACACTGTATGTCTGTTTGTGTTATTACCCATGTTCCATTCACCAATTTTCAACCATTCTACACCAATAGAATGGTTGAACTTTTCTTTTGATGATTCATAATAGTAGGATTTAATTACTTTTCCGATTCCATAAAATTTTGATATTCCTTTCTTAGCTATCACAATATCGCCAACTTTAATTTTATGTGCAAATTGCCATATAAACTTCTTTTGTTTATCCCCAGCAGGAAGCTCCCGATAATTGTTATATTTAAATAAATCTGAAATATTATAATTTGAAAAATCAATAGAAAGTTTATTATTTTTTATAAAATCATCCCATATACTTTTATGCGTAGGAATCGCAATTAACCAAAAGTTCACTATATTTTCCATAAAATTTTTCCATTTCAAAACACAATATTTATTGATAATTCATTTGACTTTTGCTAAATTATCTTCTAACCACAGTCCAATCCTAGAATATCATATCTATTAAAAAAAGAAAAGAATTTCCAAACAAAAAGCCTAGTGTAGAGTGGGGTATTCCCTCATAACACTAGACTTCTTTTTTATCTTAATAATACTCACCCTGACGATAGTCCCATGAGTTAAAGGTGTCTGACAGGTGCATCATAATCTTATCAATGTCAAGCCCTTTGCGGATTACAACTGGAGCTGGTGAAGTTGAACGTGCTCCTCCTTGTTCTGGGATGAGTTTACCGTATTTATCAACCATAGAGACCATCACACCTTGCTCGTAGCGAGTTTCAATCGTTTTGTCAGGCTGGATAGATGCCACATAGTCGTCTGCCTCGATAACAAGGTCAACTGCCCTTTCGATGCGTTCTCCGATACCTTCTACTTTACCACGGTTTCCTTTTCCAGATGGGTTTGCAGATGAGGCATAGACCATCTTGCCTTCTTCCCAAAGTTTGGCAGCCAATTGTTCACCAGCTTTCCCAAACTTGATAACGAAACAGCTAGTACCACGCACATCAGTCATCAGCTCTTCACGGCCATCCCCATAAGCTTTCAATTTCTCAAAGGCTTCTGGTTTCCAAGGAAGGATACAACCAAGAAGAATATCTTCGTCCCAATGTTTTTGGTAGAAGGCTTCAATTTCTGGGTTGAGTTGTGCTAAAGCGCGAAGCTCATCCATGCTACCACAGAGAACAACACCTGGTTTGTTACGGTTACGCTCTTTGGCTTCAAACTTGCGTTCAAGTCCTGCCTTATCGCTAGTCATGATGATATAACCGACTTTTGTAGGGCAAACAATGCACCCTCCCTCACCTTTTAAAATGTCATAGCCTTCTTGTGAAAGTGTTCCGTTCCATTGAATGTGTTTTGTCATAGTTCTATTTCCTTTTCTATTTTTCTTCTAATCCTGCCAGTAGGCTGGTCGTTGTTTTTCATAAGCAGCAATCAAATCTTCATACTGCAAGGTAATTCCGATATCATCCAAACCATTTAAGAGTTTGTGTTTCCATTCACTATCGATTTCAAAAGTGAATTCTCCAACTGGTGAGATGATTTTTTGTTGTTCCAAGTCCACAGTTACCTGGTCACTTGGTTGTAGCTGAGCTAGTTTCTCTCGAACCTCTCTGGGCTGTACAATAGGCAACATGCCATTATTGAGTTCATTATTGTAATGAATATCCCCAAAAGACCCTGCAATCACGACCTTGAAACCATAGTCCGCTAGAGCCCAAGCTGCGTGTTCCCTCGAAGACCCCGCCCCAAAGTTATCCCCTGAAATGAGAATACTGGCTTTGCGATATTCAGGCCGGTTAAAGACAAAGTCAGGATCCTCAGTATACTTGTCGTCCAGATAACGCCAAGCATACATGAGGTACTTACCAAAGCCTTTCTTATCTATTAACTTGAGAAACTGCTTGGGAAGGATTTGGTCAGTATCAATGTTATCATTCATAAGAGGAACGGTCGTTCCTGTATAAACTGTGAATTTCTCCATATCCTCTCCTTACTGGGCTTCTGGCATTTGCCGAACATCTACGAATCGCCCTGCAATAGCTGCCGCTGCTGCCATGGCTGGACTGCAGAGATGGGTCTTAGCACCAAAGCCTTGTCTGTCTTCAAAGTTGCGATTGCTGGTTGAGGCACAGTGAACACCATCTGGAACCTTGTCAGGATTCATCCCTAGGCACATAGAGCAACCTGGGTTTCTCCACTCAAAGCCAGCATCTAGGAAAACCTTGTCCAAGCCCAACTTCTCAGCAGCTCGTTTCACAGGACGAGAACCCGGGACTACGATAGCCGTTAAGTTGGGGGCTATTCTCTTCCCTTTGACAAATCGCGCAGCCAGTTGCAAGTCGCTGAGACGAGCATTTGTACAAGAGCCGATAAAGATATATCCTAGTTCAATATCCGCTGGCTTTTGACCTGGTTCCAAACCCATATAATTGTAGGCTCGTTCATCATTCATATCTTTGATTTCTGGGAAGCTACTGTCAAAGTCAACCCCCATAGCAGGGTTGGTTCCCCAGGTCACCATAGGAGCCAAGTCTGAAACATCCATCTGGATAACCTTATCATAAACAGCATCATCATCACTGACAATTGTTTTCCAATCCGCCACAGCCTCTTCAAAGTCCTCTGGGACACACTCACGTCCCTTAAGATAATCATAGGTGGTTTGGTCCGGATTCATGATTCCCATCTTAGAACCAAACTCGATGGACATATTGCAGATGGTCATTCGCTCTTCCATGCTCAGTGCATCAATAGCCTGACCCCTATATTCCACCACGTAGCCTACACCGCAAGCAACGCCGTATTTAGCAATCAAGGCGAGAATAAAATCCTTGGAATAAACTCCTTTTTGAGGAACTCCAGTGAATTCCACCAGCATTTTCTTAGGTTTAACCTGCCAGAGGGTCTGGGTAGCGAAGACATGCTCAACCTCACTGGTCCCAATTCCAAAAGCGATTGCTCCGAAAGCACCGTGAGTTGCTGTGTGACTATCTCCACAGACGATGAATTTTCCTGGTTGAGTCCGTCCAGTTTCTGGTCCAACCATGTGAACAATTCCTTGTTTTTCAGAACCGTGGGCCGCATGTTCAATCCCAAATTCCTCAACATTTTCAGCTAGCTTATCAATTTGTGCTTTAGAAATTACATCTCGAATATCGTAGATATTGACCGTCGGGACATTGTGGTCAAAAGTTCCAAATGTCAAGTCTGGTCGTCTCAATCTACGCCCTGCATCTCGTAATCCTTGAAAAGCCTGAGGACTGGTCACTTCATGAATATAGTGCTGATCCACATACATGAGTTGCGGCTGCCCCTCTTCTCCTGTGATGACATGGCGGTCCCATAATTTATCAAAAATCGATTTTCCTGCCATCCATTACCTCCAAATAACATATAAGGCTACTAGTGTGAATACCATCCCGAGAAACCAAACTGTTTTAAAATACCATTTTCGAGTCTTGTGATGAAAGATGATTCCTGCTAACCAGGCCCCAAAACCGCCACAAGTAAAGGCTAAAATAAGTAAGATTTTCTCAGGAATGCGCCAAGCTCTTCTCCTCGCCTTGGATTTGTCAATACCATAAATCAAGAAAACAATGACATTCCAAATCAAAAGGACTAGAGTAATTTTTTCGTCTAACTTCATAACCTTGCAATAATAGCTTCCGTCATTTCCTTGGTCGAAGCCTGTCCTCCTATATCTCTCGTTAAAATTCCAGCTGCTAAACTTGCCTCAACAGCACGCTCGATACGCTCTGCATCCTCATAACGTCCGAAACTATCTCTCAACATCATGGCAACTGATAAAATCATGGAAATAGGATTGGCAATTCCTTGACCTGCAATATCAGGCGCTGAACCGTGAATAGGTTCATAAAGACTTGGTCCATTTTCAGAATGACTGGCTGATGGCATGACCCCAAGTGTACCAGATAGGACGCTTGATTCATCAGATAAAATATCTCCGAACAGATTTTCTGTCACGATGACATCAAACTTAGCAGGATTGGTAATCATGAGCATGGCAGCTGAGTCCACCAGCTGGTGCTCCAAGCTTACATCTGGGAAATCCTGCACGACTTCCTCAGCTACTTTCCGCCAGAGTTTTGAAGTCGCTAGAACATTTTGCTTATCGATACTAGTAACGATTTTTCTCCGACTTCTTGAGATTTCAAAGGCTTTGCGAATAATCCGCTCTACTTCTTCATAGCTGTAGTCGTTGATATCACGCGCTTTCCGCTCTTCAAGGATATGATCCCCAAAGTAAATCCCGCCTGTCAACTCCCGCACAACGACAAAATCTACACCAGCAATTCGTTCTGGTTTTAGTGGTGACAAATGCTTGAGACTCTCAAAAATCTTAACAGGGCGAATATTAGCATAGAGATTTAGTTCCTTACGGAGAGCCAGCAGGCCTTGTTCAGGCCGAACCGCTGCTCCATCATACTGAGGACTACCGATAGCTGCTAGGAGAATGGCATCTGCTTCACGACATACCTTGAGAGTTTCACCAGGTAAGGGATGCCCTGCAGCATCTATACCTGCACCTCCAAAAGGTCGTCTATCAATCTCATAGTCAAAACCTGTTTTTTCAGCTAGAGCTTCCAGAACTTCTAAACCAGCCTCCATGATTTCTGGGCCAATTCCGTCCCCTGCTAGAGCTACTATTTTCTTTGTCATAGCCTTCTCCTTTACACACTAGGCATATCACGATAGGAAACACTGCGTCCCATCTCACCAGCATTCTCTTTTTGAACAAAGGTATTAGCATTGATATAGGCAATAGCAGATGCTTTCAGTACATCGAAATCAAGCCCTGCTGCATTAAAGATGGTTTCTGTATCTCTATTTTCAACAGTGACCAAAACCCGAGCTTGGGCATCAATTCCATCTGTCACAGCGTCAATAGTATAGGATACCAAGCGGACGGATTGGTTAAAGAACTTATCGATAGCGTTAAAGATTGCTTCAACGGAACCTTGCCCCGTCGCATTAAATTCGACCTTCTCACCATCCATATTGGCTAGGCTAACGAGCGCTTCAATGTCATTATCTGCATGAGTTTGAAGTTGTAAATCATCAAAGTGGAATCCTTCAGGGTTTTCAACCATGGTTCCAGCTACCAGAGCACGAATATCTGCATCTGTGATTTCTTGCTTTTTATCAGCCAGCGCCTTGAACTTAGCAAAGAGTGGTTTGATATCCTCTTCTGTAAAATCTAGGGCCAATTCTCTCAGTTTCTCAACAAAAGCATGACGTCCAGATAATTTTCCAAGCGGAAGGCTATTACTCTTGACACCTACCAATTCAGGAGTGATGATTTCATAGGTAAGAGGATTTTTAAGGACTCCGTCTTGGTGAATACCAGATTCGTGAGAAAAGGCATTACCACCAACCACAGCCTTGTTTTTAGGAACTGGAATACCAGAGAAGCGAGAAACCATTTCTGACGTATTGATGGTTTCATTTAAAACAATACTAGTTTCTGCTTGATAGTAATCTTGGCGAATATTGAGAGCCACTGCTATTTCTTCCAAAGCAGCATTACCAGCTCTCTCCCCGATACCATTGATGGTTCCTTCGACCCGTCCTGCCCCATTCTTAACAGCAGCAAGGCTATTAGCCACTGCCATTCCGAGGTCATCATGACAGTGAGGCGAATAGATAATCTGACGATCTGTCTTGACATTCTCAATCAAGTATTTGAAGATAGCACCGTATTCCTCTGGTGTGGTAAATCCTACCGTATCAGGGATATTGATATAAGACGCACCTGCATCAACCGCTGTTTGAACAACTTGCAAGAGGAAATCCAACTCTGTTCTAGTCGCATCTTCTGGCGAGAATTCGACCACTTCAAACTTAGAACGGGCATAAGAGACATGCTCACTGATTGCTTTCAAAATCTCTTCCTTGCTCTTATTGAGCTTATACTTTCGGTGAATCGGACTGGTAGCGATAAAGACATGAACCTGTGGATACTTTGCGTCCTTGAGTGCCTCGTAACAAGCATCAATATCAGACTTGACAGAGCGTGCCAAACCAGTTACCGCTGTTTTCTTCAAGGCCTTAGCAATCTCCTGAACTGCCGTAAATGAGTCTGGACTAGCCGCTGGAAAACCAGCTTCAATTGCTGAAATACCCCATTTCTCCAGCTGTCTTGCAATGGCAATTTTTTCCTTGATTGAAAAATTAACACCAGGTGTCTGTTCTCCATCCCGAAGGCTGGTATCTAGAAATTCAACTGTTCTCATAAGATTTCCCCTTTTCCAAATGTGGTTTTAAAAAAACATCTCGCTCAGAAGTCCAAGCGAGATGTTGATTCACTCCCGCTTGGTAAGCCAAACAGGACTAATGCTTTTTGCACTAGCCCGAGTACCTCAACAACAAAGCGAATTGATTAAACTTAGCTGTTTTCATGTTTGACTTTCTCCTTCGTTTGATATCTTGTTTAGTATTTTAGCATAGGTAAAAGTACTTGTCAAGAAAAAATCCAATATTTTCTGAAAATTTCTTCAGTAGAGAATATTTTGCTAATTGAAAGTTCTTGAAAAATCTTGAAATATTTCATTTTTTAGTGGTTAAGTTCCAACTTTTTTCTATCAATTCTAACACTTCTTCATCCGATAAAGTATCATCAAGCGCCACACTAATCCAGTAACGTTTATTCATATGAAAAGCTGGATAAATGCCCTTGTGTGAAAGCAAATCAGCTACTTGGTCATGCTTGAGGTTGACTGCTTCCACCTGTCCTTCTCTGCCCTTTTCCAGCTTCTCCCAAGAGATTTTCATCAAAACGGAATACCACTTTTGATTGCCTTCATGACGTAATACTGCCGTATCAGGAGATTTCTCCCATAGATATTCCAACTGATTTCCATACTTTTCCTGAACCTGAACCATGATACGCTTAGTCTGAGGACAGATAAAATCTTGTGCATCAAAACAAGCCTTCCGAATTTGGTAAAGAATCTCCAAACAAGCCTCACGGACATTTCCGACAAAACTTCCTCTCATGCTTTCCATATGGACTTGAGGATAGAGGTCACCTGTTTCCTGATCAAAGACCTGAAAACTCACATTATCAGTAGTGATGGATACAGTCATGACAAAGTCACCTTGCAAAATCTGGCAACTATAGGTCCAAACTCCCCTATTTTCTACAAAACCATAAACATGAGCCTTTTCTTTATTAAATTGATAGGATTTAAAAATTTCAAACATAAGTGAAAACTGCTACCCTAAGCAGCAGTTCCTTTCTATTTTTTAAAAGACAACCTTGGTTCCATGCAATTGTGTCACACCTAGCTGATCGATAAAGGTTTGACGGTTGTCAAGGTCAATTCCCCCACCTGGTAGAATTTCAATTTTACCTTTAGCATGCTCTAAAATTCTGTGATAGTGAGAAAAGCGTTTCTCTAGCGAATCTCCAGACACACCAGCGCGAGTCAGGATACGAGTGACACCAGCTTGGCTGAGCCAGTCAATAGCTTCTAACTGGTCTTCTTCGCTCAATTCATCAAAGGCCATGTGAAAGACAATTTCCATTCCTTTTGATGCAGCTATTAACTTCTCAAGATTAGGCTTATCCAACTTCTTATCAGCAGTTAAAACCCCAAATACAACCCCTTGACTTCCAGCCTGAGCGGTCAACCGAATGTCTTCTAACATGATATCAATTTCTAGGTCATTATAGACAAAGTCGCCACCACGTGGACGAATCATGGTCATGATGGTCGTATCGTAGTTAGCTGCCAATTCAACCGCTGCCTTGGTCACTCCATAGCTGGGAGTTGTCCCACCAACTGCTAGATTGTCACAGAGTTCGATTCGACGAGCTCCAGCCTGCATCGCTTTTTCAAGCAAGGTCACATTTTCAGCACAAAATTCGTAGATCATTTGATTCTCCTTGATTATTACTTTGAATTTATTATATCATATTATTGTAAATATGCTTTCAATTTTATCAAGGCAAATAACTACTATTTTAACTATTCTTTGTCTGGAATGACCTTGAAGAGATAATAGGTGATAAAGATGGTCAAAGCTCCCAGACCGATTTTTACTGGTAAAAGAGGGGCAAAATAAATGGAAATTCCCATCAAGATGTAGATAGATACGATGATTTTTTTCTTTCGTTCACGCGCAATGGACTTGGTCTCGCGAAAATCAGCTACATATGCTTGATAGAGCTTGGTATGATAAAGCCAATCTTCGAAGCGCTTGGAACTTCTTGAGAAACAAGCAATAGACAACAAAAGAAAAGGCGTTGTAGGCAACAAGGGTAAAACAACCCCAACAATAGCCAAGACCAGTGATAAAAAACCAATTATCAGATAAATAATACGCATAACTTCTCCTAGTTAAAATAATCTTCTTCTAGTTTCGCATACAATGTTGAATTTTGTCAAGTTCTAACCAAAAGAGCCTGAAATTCACTTTCAGGACTCTCCTCTTATTTAATCTTTTCTTCTTCGTAGTCGCCATTACTACATACAACCTGCTTGCCACCACCACGGACTTTTTTCTCCATGAGGAAGTTGCCACATTTTGGACAGTCACGACCAACAGGCTTGTCCCAAGAGGTAAATTCACAGTCTGGATAGCGATTGCAACCATAGAAGAGGCGGTTACGTTTGGTTTTACGCTCAATGATTTGTCCCTGATGACAACTTGGACACTCAACACCAATCTCTTTCACGATTGCTTGGGTATGACGGCAATCTGGGAAATTGCTACAAGCGTAGAACTTACCAAAACGACCAAGTTTAATAACCATTGGACTGCCACACACTTCACAATCAAATCCAGCTGGTTCATCCTTGATCTGGATTTTTTCCATTTCTTCTTCAGCCTTGGCCACTTCTTTAGAGAATGGTTTGTAAAAGGAGTCTATAACACGTTGCCACTGCTCTTTTCCGACTTCGACATCATCCAGCTTGCCTTCCATTTCAGCTGTAAAGGTTACGTTTACGATATCTGGGAAATATTCAACGATGAGCTTGTTGACAATTTCCCCCAACTCTGTCGGTTCAAAACGTTTGGATGCAAGGCGAACATAATAACGTTTCTGAATGGTTTCAATGGTTGGCGCGTAGGTTGACGGACGTCCAACTCCATTTTCCTCCAAGGTCTTGATAAGGGTCGCTTCAGAATAACGGGCAGGTGGTTGGGTGAAATGTTGCTCTGGTTTGCTATTGACCTGTTTGACCACATCTCCCACAGCCATATCTGGTAACATCTTATTCTTGTCAGAATCATTATAAATGGCAAGATAACCATCAAACTTAACCTGACTACCATTTGCAGCAAATTGAACTCCATTTTGAGACAATTTAACAGCCATGGTATCAAAAACAGCAGCTGTCATCTGGCTAGCCACAAAACGATTCCAGATAAGGGTATAGAGCTTGAGCTGGTCCTTGTCCAGATACTTAGCGATGCTTTCAGGTGTATTAAAGACACTAGACGGACGAATAGCCTCGTGGGCATCCTGAGCTCCTGAAGCATTTTTGACCTTGCTACCATGCTTAGAATACTTGCTACCAAAACGGTCCGTGATGAAACTTGCTGCTTCATTCTGCGCTACAGGACTGATACGAGTCGAATCGGTACGCATATAGGTAATCAAACCTTGAACACCAGAACCGATATTAATTCCTTCATAGAGCTGTTGGGCAACCATCATGGTTTTTCGAGTACGGAAATTGATTTTATTGGCAGCATCCATCTGCATAGATGAAGTGGTATAGGGTAATGGAGCATTGCGTTTGCGCTCTTTCTTATCCACCTGATCCACTGAAAAATCTTTACCAGTCAGACGAGATAAGACTTCCTTGACCTCATCATTGCTAGTCAATTTCAGCTTTTTGCCATCCACTCCATAGAAGGAAGCTTGAAATTGCTTGGTTCCCTTTTTAAAAACACCATCAATTGTCCAGTATTCTTCTGGCTGGAAAGCATTGATTTCATTTTCACGGTCAATGATGAGTTTAAGGGCAATGGACTGTACGCGCCCTGCTGACAAACCCTTCTTGACCTTTTTCCACAAAATAGGCGAAATCGAATAGCCTACCAAGCGGTCCAAAACACGACGAGCTTGTTGGGCATCTACCAAGTCCATATCAATCTTGCGCGGTTCTTTAAAAGCATTTTTGACTGCATCCTTGGTGATTTCATTGAAGACCACACGGTTGGCATCATTTTCATCCAAGTTGAGAATATGAGCCAAATGCCAAGAAATCGCTTCTCCTTCACGGTCCGGGTCACTCGCCAGAAAGACTTTATTAGCTTTTTTAGCTTCTTTTTTCAAGTCATTGATAAGAGGACCTTTTCCTCGGATATTGATATATTGCGGTTCATAATTATTTTCAATATCGACGGACATACTAGATTTCTTCAAATCACGGATATGGCCGACGCTGGCTAAAACCTTGTAGTTTCTGCCGAGATATTTTTCAATCGTCTTGGCCTTAGCAGGCGACTCCACGATTACTAGATTTTTTTTAACTGTTGATTTTTTCTTTTTTGTTGCCGTAGCCACAGTATCACACCTTTTCAAAGTAATAAACTTTATAAAGTGTAAACCATTTTGCCATAACTGTCAAGACTTAGCTCCTATATATAGAAGAAAAGTTGGTTTAAAAAGCAAAATTTCGTCTTAAAATTCAAATTCCGCAAGAACATCTTGCCCACTGGTGACCAATTTTGCTCCTTCTTGAATCAAATGATGACATCCATCAGATAGTCCATCTAAAATGCTACCAGGTATAGCAAAGACATCGCGCCCTTCTTCCATTGCCCTCTCACAGGTAATGAGACTACCTGAGCGCATCTTAGCCTCTGCTACAATCACACCACGGCAAAGTCCAGCAATGATGCGATTACGGGCAGGAAAATGAAATTTTAGAGGTTGTTCACCAGGTCCATATTCACTGAGAACCAGATGGTCAATGCCGATGTAGTCTTGCAAGCGTTTATTGGCTTTAGGATAAAACACATCTAGTCCTGTTCCGATCACTGCAATGGTTTTTCCGCCATTCTGAAGAGCTGCCATATGAGCTGCTGTGTCAATGCCCTTGGCTAGTCCACTGACGATAACCAGTTCATTTTCCAAGCCCTGAATGACTTTTTCAACTGACTTAGCTCCCTGTTTGCTACAAGCACGACTTCCTACGACTGCTACCTTAGGAAATTTCAAGAGATCCAGATTTCCCTTGTAAAATAAAAGCACAGGTGCATCATATATTTCACTCAAATCCCAAGGATAACAGTCATCTAAAATAGAGAAAGATGGAAATTTTTGAAACTCCTTCTCCAAATGCGCATCGTTTATCTGAAAATAACGTTCCATAAAAACAGCTGGATTTCGGCAACCTGATATTTCTGCAATATCACCCAACAACAGTTCTTGATCGACATTTTCACCGTATTCTAGAACGTTCAAAATCTGTTGATTGGTCAAACCTGATTTTTTTAACTTATAGATTTCATAGTTTGTGATTTTCATAAATATCTCCATTTCTTTTTCTACTCATCTATTTATTCGTAAAAAATCAAAAAAACATCCGACTATTTTAGCCAGATGTTGGAATCTTTAATTTTCGTTTTTAAGAATTTCTTCTAATTTATGATAGTCTTGGACACTATCGATCTCATAGATGCTATTGCCTTCTAATTCTTCAACATAGACATCTAGCTCTTTGATATTATCCTTAACCATATTGTCCCAGTAGAGGTCAACAAATTCACCACTTGCATAGGCCTTATCGATAAAGCTAACAATTTTTGCTGCTGTTGGAGCATCCCAGAAGGATACCCCACTAAGAATGCGACCAGCTTTGCTATCAACAATAATGTCTTGAACTTTGTAGTCATCCCCATAGACCAAGAACCATTCGTTGGTACAATCTTCACGATAAACACTAAAATAAGTCGAACGTGTCAAATCATTGCGGAACATATTTTTAAAGAGATAATTATCGGCATCGATAACGTAACTGTTAGCTAATTCTTCTTTTACAAGATAGAGAGAGTAAAAGTTATTGTAGTCAGCGTATTTATCATTGAAAACGAGGCGAACACCATATTTTTCTTTTAAGTAATCAAATTGTTCTTTAAGGTAACCAACAATGATGATGATATCATGGATACCTTTTTCTTTTAAAAACTCAATTTGGTATTCAATCAAAGGTTTTTGATTAACCTGAACCAAGGCTTTAGGGGTATTTTCAGTCATAGGACGCAAGCGAGTTCCCAATCCCGCTGCTAAGATGATGGCTTTCACACGAATCTCCTTTATTCTTTAATAATAATATAAACTCCAGCAATGACGACAAGTGACGTAATAATTGTCAGCATATCTAGTGGTGCACCCAAGAAAATAACTGCAAACAAGACAGTCCAGACTACATAGCTCACGTTCAAGCCTGTAGCTTTGGCTGGTTGTAAGCGATTGATAGCGATATAATAAGCCAAGTAGGAAATCATATCAAAGGCTGCAAAGACAATCATAAGACCTAGCAATTGGCCATTGGCCACTTCTGAAAATGATTGATGAGAGAAGAGTACAATCACAAGATAGGACAAGAATGAAGTCACTTGACGGATTAAGAGTGCTTCGATTTCACTTAATTCACTTTCCATAGCAAAGGAGCTGAGAACACTCTCACTTCCCCATGCAATAGCACAAACTAAAGCACAGAGAATCCCAATATAGAAGGAATTGACCTGTTCAACCTTATAGGTCTGGGCAATAATCCCTGCAATAATCAAGATAATCCCAAACACAGTATTTTTCGAAATCTTGTGCTTCAAGAAGAAGAAAGCCAATAAAACTGAAATCGCAGGGTAAATAGCTGATACAGATGAAGCTAAAGAACTTCCGATATACTTAACTGCATAAAGATTGGCCTGCATACCGATAGGGCCTGCTAGTAAGGCTCCGATGATAACACTAACATTGCGAATATTTAAGAAAATTGAGAGACGAACTTTTCCTTCTTTTACCAAGAGAAAAGCTAGTAAGATAAAGATACTCAAGAAATCATGAGCAGCGGCTACCACAAAGGGTGACAAATCTGTAAAAATCGAAAAGATATAAGCACTGATCGTTAGACCTAACCCCCAGAAAATACCTGAGAGTAGACCAAAAGAAACTCCATTTTTATTTTTCATCAGAACCTCCATAATAAGCTAGACCTTTAACAGCTCTTTGATAACGATTCACACCATAATCACCAAAATCTGCGCCTTGCTCTTCCTTATAGACTGTCCATAGACTCCAAATGGTATCTTGTAAAATTTTATAAATAGCAATCTTTTCACGAGAGACAGGTGTTTGGTCACTCTCATAGTGAGATAAGAAAGCTTCTTCCTCTTGGGGAGTGAATTCAGATTCTAAAAAGAGGGCAGCCAAATCCCACATTGGATCATTCATTGATGAATATTCCCAGTCAATCAGATAAAGTCGTCCTTGAGGTGATTCGATAAAGTTTTCAGGCACCAAATCGATATGACAAGATTTTCTGTCAACACCTAAGTCAGCCAGTCTTTTCTCTAAAGAGAAGACTTCTTCTCTAACTGCTTCATAATTGGCATAAGGGATTTTCTCTTCAATCAAGGATTCGTATTTTTTGATTTCTTCAAACGGAGCAAATTCTCCTCTTAATTCCTTGCCAGAAGCATGAATAGTTTGTAATATTGGAGCAATTTTATCAAATTTGGTCTTGATTGACGTTGAATCAAGCGTAATCGCAGATTCAATATACTCATTTACTTTGATACCAGCTTCAATATCAAAAAGATAATTTTTGACATCTAGGTCTAAATCTTTAAGTAGTTCAAGATTGTACTTTTCATCTTGACGATTGATCAGCTTTTCAGTCCCTTTACCAAAGAACTTAACGATGTACTGCTTATTTGTTGTTTTGGCCAAATAGTTTTGATTGGTCATTCCCCCCAGTTGTTCAACACTGAGGACTTCCTCTTCTTGACTAAGTAAGGAAGAAATTTTTTCTTTAATGATTTTCTCCACAATTAACCTCCAGCACCTATACTTCCCACTTAAACACTGTTTTAAAGGCTGTGTTTAAATCGGTCGCAAAGACACGGTGAATATCTTTAATTTCTCTTACAGGTTCTTCTAGATAAAGGATATTTTTAAGACGATTGGCAAATTTCTTGACTTCCATCATTTGGATTGCATTTTCAAAATCGATGCGACCAGAACGAGAGGAACCAACCAAGAGCAAACCTTTTTCTAAGGCATCGCGTGTATTGAGATTGACTTTATACTCACTAACTCCCATCATGAGAATCGTTCCCTGAGGACGAATGTAGCGAATCAAGTCATTAATAGCTGGTCCAGTACCATCACCACCACAACACTCAAAAGCATGGTCAAAGGCCAAATCTTCAGGAATATTATCAGTAATATAGCATTCCTTGGCAAAAGAGAAGAGTTCCAACTTTTCCCAATGACGACCAATAACCACAATCTCTGCTTCTGGTAGAGTATAGTTGATAATATTGGCAACCACAAAAGCTAAACTTCCATCTCCGATGACGGCGATTCGGTCCCGCTTGCTATGAGCAAGTGTCAATAAGCGATTCATAGCATGCATACCGACACTGACAAACTCTGTAATGGCTGCAACCGTATCTTCGATAGCATCATAAGGCACCACACGATCTTTAGGGAGAGAAACAAATTCTCTCATAAAGCCATCAAAGCCACTAGACAAGAAATGAGTCCCTATCATGTAGTTTTCATAGAATTCTTCATCACTCTGCATAGGAGGCTGATTGGGAATCATGACAACTTTTTGACCAACCTCGTAGGTTCCTGTCGGGTCAGAAATAACGGTTCCACATGACTCGTGAATCATTGCCATTGGAAGTTTTTTATTCAAAATCTTCGGATCACGTTTTCCTTGGTAGTAACGCTGATCCGCATGACAGACCGCCATATAATTAGGGCGGATGAGGATATGATTCTCTTGGTCAATAGCCTCTTCCTGATATTTGACATTGATAAACTTAGGCTTTGTTAGTTGGTAAATTTGATTAATCATTTTATTACTCTTCCTCAATCATGCTTTTTGCAATCTTCAAATCTGTTACTGTAGTAATTTTCAGATTTGAATATTCACCCTTAGCCAAGGCTACATCTTTTCCTTTGATTACAAAGATTTTACATGCATCTGTTAAGATTTCTTTCTCTTCGGCAGAGAGAGAACCGTAAAGATCCATGAAGTCCTTGCAACGGAATGTTTGAGGCGTTTGTCCTTGATAGAGGTGAGCACGATTTGGAATATCTGTAATAAATTGACCGTTAGTACTTTCAACGATAGTATCAACCGCTTCTACCACTGTGTCCACTGCGTCATGATTTTGAGCAAGTTGGATATTGTCCTGAATCATGCGAAGCGTAATGAATGGACGAACAGAATCGTGGGTAACAACGATGTCCTCTGGAGTAAGCGGACGATAAGCATCAATGGCTTCAATGATTTTCTCAATACTCGTATTACGGTCAGCACCACCTTTTGTAATGATGATACGATCTTTATGAAGAGGTAGATATTTATCTACAAGATCCTCTGCATGGGAAACCCAGTCTCCATGAACCCCAACCACAATTTTTTCAATACTTGGTTCCAAGACAAATTTTTCAATTGTATGAACCAAGATAGGTCGATCACCTAGCTCTAAAAATTGTTTTGGCAAATTACTGATTCCCATACGTGTGCCAGTTCCACCGGCAAGAATTCCTGCATAAATCATCTATTTTCTCCTTTGTCTTACTAAAAAAACTTATTCTCTCTATTATACCACAATCTAGTCCTATCATAAAAGAAATACTAGTCATCCCGTTCTAGAATAGGAGGATTAAGCAGTTCCATTATTCAAAGAAACTAGTCCATTTCTAGTAGTGACTAGGAATTCAATAGTCATTACTAATAAATGGCTGTGAAATTTTAGAGTTCTTCAGAATAATATAGTTTTCTTAAAGAAAGCTTAAATTTATATTTTCTTAATACAAGAAAAAGCTAGGAAATAATAAATTGTCCGATAGAGACACACTTCCTAACTTTTTATTTTTTAGTAAAACTCACCAGTCTTACTCTTCCTTATCTTGATTTTCAGTTCCTTTAACTGCTTTTTTAAATTCAGACAGCATTTTACCGATTGACTCTCCTAGTTCAGGCAATCGCTTTGGTCCGAAGATCATGAGAGCTCCTAAAACGATAATAATCAATCCTGGTGCTCCGATATCACGTAAGATTCCCATTTCTCTCTCCTTTCTGCTTGCGTTTCATAATGTGTTTGCTGATGGAAATACTTAATTCATAGAGTAAAATCAAGGGGGCAGTCATTGCCAAATCGCTGACAAAGTCAGCTGGTGTCAAGATGACTGCGAGTACCAATAAAATAAAATAAGCATATCGGCGATAAGCAATCAATAATTCTGGTCCAATGAGTCCAATTGACGTCAAAAAGGCAATGATAACTGGCAATTCAAAAATCAGAGCCAAGGGCAAAGTCGTTTGAAAAACAAAGGACAGATAATTTTGAGCTGTTAACTGTGTTTCAAATAGTCCTTCTCCTAGCCCTAATAAAACCTGAAGTAAGGCTGGTGTTACAAAGTAAAAACCAAAAGCCAGTCCAACTAGAAAACAAAGGAAACTAGCTGGAATATAGGCAAAAATTGCTCTAGCTTCTTCCTTTCTTAAACCAGGTTTGATGAAAGACCAAATATGATAAACTGTATAAGGTAGGGTAATGGTAAAGGCCATCAGACTAGCCAAACGTATGTAAATCCATAAAATATCATTTGGCCCTAAAACAATCAACTTTTGCTGAAAAGATTGGGTTACATACTGGTAAATCTGGTCTGCAAAAAGCAGAGAAACACAGAAAACCAAAAAGAAACAAATGACCACTGCCAATAATCTCTTTCTAAATTCTACCAGATGTTCAACGATTGTCAATTCTTTTCTATCCATCTATTTTTCACCCTGTCTGAAAGTGACAATCAAAACGATAACAACAAAGATTAGCTGACTGACCAAGCCTTCCCAACTTGGATAAATTCCAAGAAGGTCGATTGTTGGAAATCCTGTCAGCAAGTGGTTAGGAGCCATATTGGTCAACTGAAGAGCATGGACACTAACTCCCAGCATCTTGAAGGCTAGGGCATAAATCATCCAAGTCAGGATAAAGAAGACCTTATGTGGCAGGAAGAATTGACTGGCCTTGTTCATCACAACGGCAATAATTAGCAGAACCAGCAAGGCAAGTGAGATTCCCAAGACAAATTCAAAGCTAGAAATTCTTGGTAAAATCCCAACATAAAAAAGAATGGTTTCTGCTCCCTCACGGAAAACAGCTAGAAAACTGAGGGCAAACATGGAAACAAAGGAGCCTGTCTTAGTCACTGTTTCCATTTGTGACTCCATAAAGGTATTCCATTTTTTGACCGAGGATTTGTTGTGAAGCCAGATTCCAATCACAATCATCATAGCTACCGCAAAAATCCCCACTGCTCCTTCTATTATTTCACGATTGGAGCCTGATGTTACTGCTGGAAAGGCAATTTGCAGAATAAAAGCAATAAGAAGACTGGCCATGATTCCTGTGATAGCACCACCATAAACCCACTTGAGCCCTTTTCGCATCTTGGCTGCTTTCAAGGTTGTTACCAAGGCCATAACGATTAAGAGAGCCTCTACACCTTCTCTTAGAAGAATCAGCATGGCATCAAAGGCATTGTAACGTGCGCTGGTATCAATTTGTGATAAATCTGCAATCAGTTTTTCTAATTTTTCTTGATATTCCTTCTCACTTCCCTTGACCATAATCACAGGGCTTTCACTCTCCACTCTAGTATAGAGGGAAGGATTGGTCGTGCTGACAGAACCTTCAATCGTTGGCCAGATAGTGATGAATTCCTTCATACTAGCTTCTCCTGATGCTTGATCACCAGCTTGGAATTGTTCCAAAGCCTTCTTCAAAAGGGCAATACCGTCTTTAAGAGTCAAACTAGAAGATGCTTCTGCGACTTCTTTTCCAGTTACAAAATCATCAATAGCCTTTTTTAAGTCCTCGAAGGAAGTCTGGATTGAGTTAAAATCCGTAGGCTCGGTTTCCATACTACTACGTAAGAAAGAAATAGCTGTTTCAACACGTCCATAATGGGCCGTACTATTGTCACGAACCACACTTTCATTGATAGTCCAAGTGGAATTCATTTTCTTAAAGGCCTCTCGAACCTTTTCCGAATCTTTGGAGGCAATGGCTTGTTCCAAGGCTTCAAAACGAGGACTTAGACGATTTACCAATTTTGCCTTTTCCGCATCTAAGTCAACAGGATTTTGTTCTTTTTCAAAGGCTAATAGGGCTGCAGAAATTTCGGTGAGTTTGTCTTCAGTAATCTCTCCTGATTGAGCTAACTTTTCCTTAACGACTTTACCAGCCTCAGAATCCTTATTTTCTACTCTTTCGAAATCTGATGCCATCTCTGCAACGAGTTTCTGTGCTTCAGACTGATTGCCATTTTTAACCGCTTTGGACGCATCTGTGATTTTCACAAAGTAAGAACTCAGACTCTCTTGGGCACCTACTGGAGACAGAATTAAAAATGACAAAGCTAAAACCAAGAACCAGCTTTTAGCCTTCCAGTAATTTTTGTCCAATGTAGCCTCCTTTCTCCACACCACCAAAGCAAGCAAATAGGCCACTACCGATGTGAGTGATATATTCATTCATCTTATCTGTAGCACCTAGATTGGTTTGAACCTTGACAAAATTATCAGGATCTTTCTGGAAAGAAATGAAGAGCAAGCCCGTATCAAACTGGCCAGTCTTTTCATCAATTCCATCAGAGTAAGAATAAGAACGACGTAAAAGGGGCTTATCCACTTCTTTGGCCAAACGAACATGCGAATCATCTGGTAAAAGACTCAAATCCACTTCATCAAACTCATTTTTCTTACCAAAGGGGGCACCACTTTCCTTGTAACGACCAAAGGTATTTTCTTGTTCTTCAAGACTAGTGCGGTCCCAGGTCTCTAAAAACATCTGAATCCGACGAACTGCCATATAAGAACCATTTTCCATCCAGTCCTTACTATCAGCCCAGATGACGCGGTCAAAGTCTTGCTCCTTGGTTGGATTTGCTGTCCCATCTTTAAAACCAAAGAGGTTACGCGGAGTCTCCATTCGATCGCCGATAGCTGCAAAACCAGACTGACTCCAACGAAGGGTCACTGCATTTCTTCCCTTACGGATGAGGTTGCGAATAGCATGAAAGGCAACTTGCTCATCATCTGCACAAGCCTGAATCACAATATCTCCACCAGTATATTTTTCACGTAATTGCTCTTTAGGAAAAGGCGGTAAATCCCTGAACACTTGAGGACGCTTGCTTTCTAAGTTCATCTTTTTCAAGAAACTGGCAGACACACCAAAAGTCAGCGTCAGACGATGAGGATTGAGCCCGACTGTCTCACCAGTATCGCTCGGAGGCAAGAGAGCATTCTGGCCATCTTTTTTGACCAGCTCTCCCTCAACTAACTTGGCACTATAATCTGTCCAATCCTTGAATAGTTGGATAATCTTATCTCTATCCGTCGTGTGCAAGTCCAAGACAACAAAATAGATATTCTTTTGCATGGGCGTACTAATCCCAGCTTGATGCTTGCCATAAAAAGCAATTTTTTCATTTCCGTACGAGATTTTTTCCTGACTTCCTAGCTTAGGTGCGAAAAAAGCAGAAGCACCAGAGAGTCCTAGCGCTAAACCAGCCCCTCCAATCCCTGCTTTTTTTAGAAATTCTCGACGGTCCATTTTCTTCTCAAAAAACTTTTCGTCTTTTTCAGTCATGACTCTTACTCTCCACTAAGAAATTTACCCATTTGTGATAGAGGTTCACCAAGTTTTGTCACAGCTTCTGACAATTCTTTGGTATCTTCTTTTGTCAAATCTGTATAAAGTTTGTAGTGTTCCTTGTCGGTCATGTGTTTGTCCAACAAGCTATTAACAGATTTGAAATCTGCTTCCAATTCTTTAACTAGGTTAGCGTCTGATTTTTCAAGCAAAGGTTTAAAGAGTTGGAAAATCTTCTCAGCTCCCTCAATATTGGCACGGAAGTCATACAAGTCTGTGTGAGAATAAATTTCCTCTTCACCTGTAATCTTACTTGTTGCCACTTCGTTAAGCAAGTCAACTGCTCCAGTCAACATGACCTTGTAGTCCACATCCACAGTTGCAATCTTGGCTTTCAATTCCTTGATATCATTTACCAACTGATCACCGTAGCTTTCAGTTCCTTTAGTTGTATTGTCTTCCCAAAGGATACGCTCGATACGGTGGAAACCTGACCAACCTTCCTCTGTCTTGTTTTCGTCCATGTAGTCTGCCAAACGGAAGTCAATCTTGACATCTGACTCACCAAAACTTTCAGCAATCGGTTCTGAACGCTCATAAGACATACGAATCAGTGGATAAACCTTCTTAGCTTCTTCTAACTTACCTTCTTTCAAAAGTTTGACAAAGCCTTCCGTATCTGTCAACAGTTTATCGATTTGCTCTTGCACAAAAGTCTTATATTCAGCAGTGGCCTTATCAAGCATTTTCTGCTTATCTTCAGACAAGGCTGTCACCTTGGACGAATCACTTGTGTTACTTGGCTTAGATTGATTATTAGCACAAGCTGTCAATAGCAAGGCTGAAGATAAAAGGACAAAACCTAGTTTTTTCATTGTTTACTCCTATTGCTTCAGGAAACCTGAATTAATTTTACGTTTCATTATACTATGTTTTCACTCATTTTTCAATAAATTTTCAGACAATTTAATGTTGAGTAATTTATACTAATAATAGACTTTTAACCTCAAAATTGATAAAATAGGAAGGAAAATAATTGTAAAAGGAAACTATAAAACACTATGATGAACATGCAAAACATGATGCGCCAAGCACAAAAACTTCAAAAACAAATGGAACAAAGTCAAGCCGAACTTGCGGCTATGCAATTTGTTGGCAAATCTGCTCAAGACCTTGTCCAAGCGACCTTAACTGGAGATAAGAAAGTTGTCAGCATTGACTTCAATCCAGCTGTCGTTGACCCAGAAGACCTTGAAACTCTTTCTGATATGACCGTTCAAGCAATCAACTCTGCTCTTGAACAAATCGATGAAACTACCAAGAAAAAACTGGGTGCTTTCGCTGGGAAATTGCCATTCTGAGCATAAGAAAAAAGCTCCATAATATCTGTAGATAAGTCTCCTACAGATATTATGGAGCCTATTTTGTTGTCTTCAAAAGCCTGAAAACATCAATACAATGCGTTTATTTTATATGAAAAGATCTACTGAATTTTTCAAAATAAACTTCCAGTAGTCTTTTCACTTTTTATTAATAAGTTCCTTCTTCACCTTGACTAGTCAAGATAACTGGTCCATCTTTAGTAATCACGAATTGGTGTTCATATTGACAAGATAAACCACCGTCAATGGTCTTATGCGCCCAGCCAGTTTTCATATCTGTATCAATTTCCCAGTCACCTGTATTGATCATTGGTTCAATGGTCAATACCATTCCTTCACGGAGACGAAGCCCACGACCAGCAATACCATAGTTAGGAACCATTGGTTCTTCGTGCATGGTTGGACCAACACCATGACCAACCAAATCACGTACTACACCGTAACCACGACTTTCAGCGTATTCTTGAATAGCTGCACCAATATCACCAATACGATTTCCAACAACAGCTTGCTCGATTCCCTTGTACATAGCTTCTTTGGTTACATCCATCAAGTTTTTCACTTCTTCGGACGGCGTACCAACAGCATAAGCCCAACATGAGTCTGCTAGGCCACCAGAGTAGCTCTGGGTGTATTTTTTCATTTGCTCCACATTGTTGAAGTTTAGTTTTGAGACATTCAGGTCAGATTTAGCAATAGGACCTCCCAAAACCATATCAACCTTGAGCAAATCACCATCTTTCAAGATATAGTGACGAGGGAAAGCGTGAGCTACTTCATCGTTAAGAGAGCAACAAGTAGCATAAGGATAGTCCATCATGGCACCGTCAACCCCAATCTGAAGTGGAAGGAAATTTTCTTCCTTACAACGACGGCGAACGTATTCTTCAACTTCCCACATATCTACTCCAGGCTTAATCAAATCACGCAAGCCGATATGAATACTTGCTAGAAAATCACCGGCCTTATCCATAGCTTCAATTTCACGAGCTGATTTTAATGTTATCATTTTTTCTCCTAGTTTCTAATTAATTTTAACGGTTACATTTGCTTTTGAAACAATCTGATGCCCATGATAAATATCGTAATCAATAATAGCTGACCGTCTCGTATGATGGATAATGCGTGCTTGAATGCGCAATATATCATCTATCTGAACAGCCTGCAAAAAGTAGATTAGCATCTGCTCGATAATGAGATTGCGACCACTATTAACAACCAAATCTTGAGTCATATGGGTCAGAATTTCTGCCAATACTCCATTAGCCAAAACACCGTTCTTCTCTAGCATAAAGGGTTCCACTGTAATCACTACTTCATCATGGTGATAAGAAAGTTTTTGACCAATCTGCTCAGAAAAAGTTGGTAGAGCCGAAACTTGGGAACGACTCATCTTCTCCATGACATCTCGTCTGGTTACAACCCCAAGCAAGGTTTGATTATTACGAACAACCGGTACCATTTCAAAATCTTCAGCAATCATCCGTTGACTCACATTGGCAATATTTGTAGATAATCCAACTAAAAATAGACTACGAGACATGACCTTATCAATTGTTGTACTTGGTGACTTATCACCAGCATCTCTCATAGTAACAACCCCAACAACAACCTGATGTTGATTAATAACAGGGAAACGACTGCTACGATTCTTACGTACCAAGTCCAAATAATCTTTAACACTGTCAGTCTCTCTCAAAAAACCATACTCATGACTCGGACGGTACAGTTTCTCAACTGTCAAAATATCTGTTTTGATTTGAACATTTGACAAGGCTTTATTGATCATGGTCGCAACGGTAAAAGTGTCATGTTTGCTTCTTAAAACAGGAATTCCTTTTTGATTAGCCAGTTTAATCACATCATCATGAACCTGAAATCCACCTGTCACAAGAACGGCATTTTCATTTTCCAGCGCTAATAATTGAATACGAGTCCGGTCTCCGACAATCAAGAGTCCCCCATCATGAAGGTAGGACAGGATATTTTGTTCAGTCATGGCACCGATTGAGAACTTGCTAAATTCTCTCTCTAAACCTTCTTGACCAGCCAGAACCTCAGAAGAAGTCACTTCAGCAATTTCAGCAAAAGTTAATCTCTCTATAGCAACTTTCTGAGATTTAACACGGATAGTACCACTTCTTGGGCGAGTCTCTACAATTCCACGGTTTTCAGCTTCCTTGATAGCGCGGTAGGCCGTTCCATCACTGACTCCTAGATGATTGGAAATACTACGAACACTGACTCTTTTACCAACAGGTAATTCTTCCAAATAGCTTAGAATTTCTTGATGTTTACTCATTAAATTCTCCCTTTACAAAGCGAAACTCAAGATAATCTCGCATTTTTCTTGTATAGCGATCACTTCCCTTAAACTGACGGAACAAACTAAATCCAGCCTTAAGAGCAACCTTTTGGCTAGCTTCGTTTTCGAGATGGGTTATGATGGATAATTGTTTTAAACCAAATTCTTCAAAAGAAAGTTGGCAAAGTTTTCTAACAACCTCTGTCATAAAGCCTTGGGACCAAGCATCTTTTCTCAAAAAATAACCAAGTTCTGCTTCTTTTTTAATTTCATCTAGCTTTTCAAACTTAATTGAACCAATCATTTTTTCAGTTTTCTTGTCACAAATAGCCCATACTCCTAAAGGAGCCTTCATAAAATAATTGGCCAGTGCATATTGACTCTCTTCCAGACTAGCTTGACTTGGAAAAATAAATTGTAAATTCTCAGGATTTGAAGCTATCTCATGGAAGTCCTTACTATCACTAAAAAAGAAAGGACGCAAATACAAGCGATCCGTTTCAATGATAGAAAACATTGCTAATTTGGTCCAAATATTCATAAACACCTCTACGGTTTATTCTTCAACAAGTGTAATATCCGCTCCTAGATTACGTAATTTTTCAATAATATCTGAATATCCACGTAAGATGAACTCAATATTTGTAATTTCAGTTTTACCTTCAGCCATCAAACCAGCAATGACAAGTGCTGCCCCAGCTCTAAGATCAGTAGCTTTTACATTTGCACCACGTAAACTACGGCCACCAGTATATAAAATATGGTCGTTTGTAGTCGCAATATCTGCGTCCATCTTTGCTAGTTCAAAAACATGGTTTACTCGTTTTTCATAAATGGTATCAATAATGGTACCACGACCCTCTGCTGTTAACAAGAGAGGAGTAATTGGTTGTTGCAAGTCAGTAGCAAAGCCTGGGTAAGGAGCTGTCTTAATATTGATTGCTTTCAAATTAGACTGTTCTTCGACAAAAATACTGTCCTCCGATACAGTCATTCTCACTCCCATTTCTTCCAACTTAGCGATGAATCCTTCTAAGTGTTCATAAAGAACATTATTAATACGAATTCCCTTACCGACTGCAGCAGCTAAAGAAATATATGTTCCTGCTTCAATACGGTCTGGAATCACCTGATGACGGGTTCCGTGTAATCTTTCAACACCATCAATAATGATGATATTGGTTCCAGCACCACGGATATGGGAACCCATATTATTCAAGAGAGTAGCAACGTCAATAATCTCAGGTTCACGGGCTGCATTTTCAATAATAGTACGACCATTTGCTTTAACCGCAGCAATCATCGTATTAATCGTCGCACCCACACTGACCGTATCCATGTAGATACTTGCGCCGTGAAGTCCTGTATCTTTGGCAGATAACTTCATGTTATCTCCCTCGTAGCTAACAGTTGCTCCCATAGCTTCAAAAGCCTTAAGGTGCAAGTCAATAGGGCGAGGTCCCAAATCACATCCACCAGGTAAACCAACAGTAGCTTCACCAAAGCGACCTAAAAGACTTCCATAAAAATAATAAGATGCACGAAGACTATTGATTTTCCCATAAGGCATTGGAATATTTTGAACACCTCTTGGATCAATCTCTAACACATCATCATAACGCTTAACGGTAGCCCCCATTAACTCCATGATTTCGACAAGACTAGCAACATCGGAAATATCTGGCACACAATCCAAAGTCACCACATCATCAGCCAAAATAATAGCTGGAATTAAGGCCACAACGCTATTTTTAGCACCACTAATGGTAATCTCACCTTGCAGGGGTAAGCCACCATTGATAACAATTTTTCTCATTTTAAATTTTTAATACTCTTTCAAAATTTCTAAAAAGGTCCTACGTTAAAGTATACCATAATTTCACCTTTTTTTCCATCATTTTCAATTATATTAGCTGAATCGTATTTGTATTAACTGGCCTTTTTTAAAAAGTTTTGCCCCTTATTTGCCCCCTGCTACAAAAAAACCTATCATACAGGCTAGAAAGCTTGATATGATAGGCTTTTTTCATTTTAATTAACGTACTGTACGGATACGCATTGTGTTTGTACGTACAGCTTCTCCAACTGGTACACCAGCTACGATAACGATATCGTCACCAGATTGTACAAGACCTGCTTCAACTGCTTTACGTTCAGCAATTTCGAACATATCATCAGTTGATGATGGAGCATCTGTCAACATTGGGATAACACCCCAGTTCAACATCAATCCACGTTCTGTCAATTCGTCAAATGTCAATGCCAAGATATCAGCATTTGGACGGTATTTAGAAATCAAACGTGCAGTGTGACCTGTCTTAGTAAGAGTTACAACCAATTTGATATCCATTGAGTTAGTAGCATCTTTAACAGCTGAAGCCATTACTTCTGTCTTAGAGTTACGTTCAAATGAATCTGAGTTCAAACGACCGTATTCGTTAAGAAGAGTCTGAGCGTTCTTGTCGATTGTAGCCATTGTAGTTACTGACTCAAGTGGGTATTTACCGTTTGCAGACTCACCTGAAAGCATTGTAGCATCAGTACCGTCGATAACAGCGTTGAATACGTCTGATACTTCTGAACGAGTTGCACGTGGTTTTTCAGTCATTGTTTCAAGCATGTTTGTTGCTGTGATAACAACTTTACCTGCAGCATTGACTTTCTTGATAATCATTTTTTGGTAAACTGGAACCATTTCGAATGGTACTTCGATACCCATGTCACCACGAGCGATCATGATACCATCAGCAGCTTCGATGATTTCATCCAAGTTGTCGATACCTTGTTGGTTTTCGATTTTAGCGAACAATTGAACGTGTCCGTTTCCAGTTTCTTTACAGATTGCACGAACTTCGTTCACGTCTTTTGCAGTACGTACGAATGAAATCGCGATGAAGTTGATACCTTGTTCAAGACCAAAGCGGATATCGTCGTTATCACGTTCAGCAAGAGCTGGGAAAGGAATTTTAGTGTTAGGGATGTTAACACCTTTTTGTTTAGCAATTACACCATCGTTTTCAACTTCAACTTCAAACTCACGAGTTGCGTCATCTTTAGCAACCACACGAAGACCAAGTTTACCATCGTCAACCAAAACTTGACGACCAACTTCAACATCATCATAGATGTCAAGAGCACCAGCAACGTTCAATGCGATCACATCACGAGTTGATTTGATTCCTTGTTTAGTAGCAACACGGATTTTTTCACCAGTTGTGTAAGAGTACTCTTTTGCATCTCCTTCAAACAATTCAGTACGGATTTCTGGTCCTTTTGTATCAAGAAGGAAACCAACTTTTTTACCTGCAAGTTTTTCAGCAAGTTTAACAGTTGCCATACGGTCACCTTGCTCTTGGTGGTCACCGTGTGAGAAGTTGAAACGGAATGTGTTAGCACCTGCTTCAATCAATTGAGCAATGTTTTTAGCTGAAGCTTCAACATCAAGTTTTTCACCCCAGTATCCGTCATCACCGAATTTTTTACCACCGCGGATTTCTACCGCAGGTCCCAAAGTTGCAACGATTTTTACACGTTTGTTCATGATTTTTGTGACTCCTTTATATATGACCTTTTTGGTCTTATTAACTAAATTATAAATTATGACAAGCTCTTATTCAAGCTAGATAGCTCAAGGTCAGCTTCATGTGGGTTGTTAACCACAATCTTACCATCTGCAGTAAGGCTAAACAATGCTCCTTCTTCTGCAGTTCCAAGAATTGGGTTTTCAACCATTTTCTCGTTACGGATACCAACCGCAACACCACCGATACCTTCTTTAAGAAGTTTAACGGCATGTGCACCCATACGTGATGCCAAAACACGGTCACGCGCAGTTGGAGAACCACCACGTTGAATATGTCCAAGTTCTGTCACACGAAGGTCGCTTGTATCTCCAGCTTCTTTAAGTTTTTGACCAAATTCAGCTGCTGACATCACACCTTCTGCCAAGACGATGATATTGTGTTTTTTACCACACTCGTATCCACATTTAATGCTTTCTACGATATCTTCAATCTTGAATCCTTCTTCAGGAATGATGATTTCATCAGCACCAGTTGCAATACCAGCCCAAAGAGCGATATCACCTGCGTTACGTCCCATAACTTCGATAACAAATGTACGACGGTGACTTGATGATGTATCACGAATCTTATCGATAGCATCCATAGCAGTAGTAACCGCTGTGTCAAAACCGATTGTGAAGTCAGTACCAACAATATCGTTATCGATTGTACCAGGAAGACCGATAGCTGGGAATCCATGTTCAGTCAAACGCATAGCACCGTGGTAAGATCCGTCACCACCGATAACAACTACACCTTCAATTCCGTGTTTTTTCAATTGCTCAATCCCTTTAAGTTGCCCTTCAAGTTGAGCGAACTCTGGGTAACGAGCAGAGTGAAGGAAAGTACCACCACGAGAAATGATGTCTCCTACTGAAGCCGCATCTAGGGGATGAATTTCACCAGCAACCATACCAGCATATCCATCATAGATACCAAATACTTCCATTCCTTCTGAAATTGCTTGACGAACAACTGCACGGATAGCAGCGTTCATACCAGGGGCGTCTCCACCACTAGTCAAAACAGCAATACGTTTCATATTGGTTATGCTCCTTTTTCTTTTAACATTCTTACTGATTATATCACATTTAATTGGAAAATTCTTCTATTTTCCGTAATTTTAGCGATAAATCGTTTTCATAACGATTCCACCTAATTTCGCTTCTAATTCAGTGGATTTAGCTACAAAATGATTGGGAGAAACAATCGTTCTCTGTTCCTCTTCATACCTGATAATGACTGGGATTGGGCCTTTATATTGATCTAAAATTCTCGAAATTTCTTGATCTGAATCATGATTTTTCACCTGAATCCAAAAGCGCTCAGCCACTGCTTCTCTTATTTCTTGTGCAATCATTTGCAGACGACCGTCACGTGACTGGACTTTCCCTTTAATATAGTAGAAAGCTCCCTCTCTTACTTCTTGTCCAACCTGTTTATATAAATCTGAAAAGAGGGTAACATCTATTTTTTTCTTACTATCATCCACCTGTAAAAAGGCCATATTTTCACCCTTTTTGGTACGAATTACTTTTATTTTCTGAATTTCAACCAATATAATGGCGTGACTATTTTCTGACAAATTTCCGATTGGTGTAATTGGGTAGATAGCCTTACTTGCAATAGCTTGTAAGGGATGTTTGCTAACTCCTACCCCTAGAAGCTCTTGTTCCATATAGAATTTTTCTTGTTCTGTCCAATCTTCCGATTCCTGCCAACTATATATCGTATCACCGAACAAGCTTCCTAACTCTTTCACAAATTCAAATAGATTACCTAAATTATTAAATACTTTTTGGCGATTTTTTTCAAATGAATCGAAAAGACCAACTTTTACCAAAGGTTCTAGCAGAGGAAGTTTCAGATAATTCTCAGGTAGTTTAGCTAAAAAAACTTCGATGTTAGAATAGGGTCTATTTTCAATAATCCAAAGCGCCAAATCCTTGCTGATCCCCTTAATCGATTTCAAACCTAGATAGATAGACTTATTGGCAATTTTATCGTGATAGGGAATAGTATTGATGGACAATGGGGCTACTTCAAAACCTGCTTCTAAGGCATCTGTTACATAATCACTGTTAGCAGAATTTAACATAATCTGATAAAAGATGGCTGGATAATGTGTTTTAAAATAAGCCAACTGGAAGGCCAAGGCTGAGTAGGCATAGGCGTGAGATCTATTAAATCCATAACCTGCAAACTTCTCCATAACATCAAAAACCTGCTCTGCTTTTTCCACAGTATGACCAGCTTCTATGGAACCTTGAATAAAGGAAGTCCTCATCTCATGCATAGCAGTGGCATCCTTTTTCCCCATAGCTCGACGCAAAATATCGGCCTTACCAAGACTAAATCCAGCAAATCGCTGAGCAACCTGCATAACCTGCTCCTGATAGAGCATAATGCCATAAGTTGGAGCCAAAATATCCTCCAGAGCTGAATCTAGAACAGTCACTTCTTCCTGCCCATGTTTTCTAGCTACAAAATTATTGATATAATCACTAGCACCTGGTCGATTTAGGGAAGTAGTTGCTACAACATCTTCAAAACAGACTGGTTGCACACGTTTGAGCAGGCGAATAGCACCAGGTTGTTCAAATTGAAAGATACCTTTTGTATTACCAGAAGCAAAAAGAGCTAACGTTTCTTTGTCTTCCAAATCAATTTCTTCTATTTTTATATGAATACCTTCTGTTTCAGCAAGCAACTCTTGCATTTTCTGGACAAAGGTCAAATTTCTTAGTCCCAGAAAATCCATCTTCAAAAGTCCACTTGCTTCGACTCCATGAGCATCATATTGAGTCAGTGGAATTTCGTCACCATGTTTTAGAGGGATGTAATTGGTCAAATCTTGGTCACTGATCACAACACCAGCCGCATGGACAGAGGTTTGTCTTGGATAGCCCTCTATCTTGCAGGCAATTTCAAAGGCTTTTTGGTATTCTAACTTACTATTAATTTGCTGACGAAACTGGAGGTTACCCTCATAGGCCGACTTGAGATTATCACGAAAACTGATTTTCTTGGTAATTGCAGATAATTCATACTCTGGCACACCAAAGCGCTTCAAGACATCTCGAAGAGCTTGCTTAGCCCCAAAGGTAGAAAAAGTAACGATTTGAGCCGCATGTTTACTACCATATTTATTACCAACATATCTGATAAAATCTGGACGATAAATATCAGGAATATCAATATCAATATCAGGCATGGTATAGCGTTCACGATTGAGGAAACGTTCAAAAATCAGATTTTTCTCTACTGGGTCAATCCCTGTAATGTCTAGAGCATAGGAAACCAAGCTACCAACTGCGGAACCCCGTCCCATTCCCATATAATAGCCATTCGAACGTCCAAAACGCAACAAATCCCAGACAACCAAGAAATAATCATCAAAGCCCATATCATGAATAACAGCCAATTCTTGGTCTAGACGGTCTTGATATTCTTTACCAGTTAACCCCTTCTGAGCAAGCCCCAATTCAGCACGTTCTCTCAACTCTTCTACTGCTGGTCTAGCTGGATTAAAGCGAGGCAATTTCAGACTAGTATCCAAGTCATAAGAGATGCCTGAAATAAGCTTTTCTAAATTGTCCAAGGCTTGCGGAAAACGTTCTTGGAATAGTTTCTCTAAAGAACTTGCTGATATAAAAACATCTTGTTTCGAACGCAAAGGGACTTCTCTGAGCGGTAGATTTTCTTTAATCGCTGTTAATACTTGAAGAACTTCTCTATCCTTACTTTCAAATGTATTGACCCGATACAATGGTAAAATAGGATGGTGAAATTCGCTGGCCAGTGTTTCTGGGTAAACCCCTATATAGTAATCACAGCCTAGATTTAACAACTCAAGCTCTTCAAAATAAGGCACAATTACCACAATATCCTCTAGATACTGAGATAGAACTGACCAACTTTTCTCCCCCTGCATCTTGGCTGTTGAAAGTTTCATCAACTGCTGATAGCCCACACTAGATAAAGCTAAAAAGCGCAGATTCACATCCTTATCATCTACAATCACATTCATTTCAAGCCCTAACAAAGGATGAATGCCGTATTTTTTTGTAACCTCTAGAAAGTCGAAAGCCCCATAAAGATTGTCAATATCCATCATAGCCAGATGAGTGTAGCCATAGTCTTTTGCTGCTCTCACATACTTGTCAATCGAAATGACACTCTCCATAAAACTATAGACTGTTTTTGTATCTAGTTGTGCGATCAATTTACACTTCTCCTCTATCGTTCTCACTATATTATACCATTTTCTTAAAATTTCTATTACTATTACTGATGCTTTAATATCTAATAGCTCAAATCATAGTTAATTAGACAATCCTTGGATGATTTCCAACAGTACCACTAATATTTTTGTATTTAGGCTTATCATTTTACAAGTTTTTTTCATAAATACTCATTTTTATTTATTATAATTTATGTTAATTTTTATAGTTTATTTTCTCTCTATTTTTTGATATAATAACTGTAATATATTTCATAAATAGGAGGTCTTATGCGTTTTAATCAATTCAGCTATTTAGCGCTACCTAGAGATACAATTATCTTTGAATTAAAAAAGTATGGATTTGATTTACCAGTCAACATCACAAATAAAAAAATGCTTGAAGCGTTTCTTATTCGTTTCTTTTTTAATTACAAAGATAGCTCCTATCCCCTATCCAGTTTAGCAGTTGACCAAGAAACCGACTTACTGACTTTTTTTCAGTCAGACAAAGAGTTGACTGCGGATATTTTCTACACTGTAGTCTTTCAACTTCTAGGCTTTTCTTATTTGATTGACTTTGAAGATAGTGATGTTTTTCGTAAAGAGACTGGTTTTCCCATTGTATATGGTGACTTGATTGAAAATCTCTATCACTTACTCAATACTCGCACTAAAAAGGGAAACACTCTTATCGACCAACTTGTCAGTGATGGTCTTATTACTGAGGATAATGACTATCACTACTTTAACGGCAAGAGTTTGGCTACTTTTTCTAGCCATGATGCCATTCGAGAAGTCGTTTACGTTGAGTCTTGTGTCGATACTGACCAAAAAGGTCTACCAGACTTAGTCAAGGTCAGCATTATTCGTCCACGTTTTGATGGACAAATCCCTGCTATCATGACTGCCAGTCCCTATCATCAGGGAACCAATGATAAAGCTAGTGACAAAGCACTTTACAAGATGGAGGGCGAACTCGAGGTAAAACCTGCTCACAAGATTGAGTTAGAGGAACCTCAACTAAATCTCGTCCAACCTCAAGGTCAAGCTGAGCTTGTGTCAGAAGCTGAGGAAAAGCTAACGCACATCAACGCTAGCTATACTCTCAACGACTACTTCCTTCCACGAGGTTTTGCCAATCTTTATGTCTCAGGTGTCGGTACCAAAGACTCTACAGGTTTCATGACTAACGGGGACTACCAGCAAATAGAGGCTTATAAAAATGTCATTGACTGGCTCAATGGTCGCTGCCGTGCCTTTACTGACCATACGCGCCAGCGTCAAGTCAAGGCTGACTGGTCAAACGGAAAAGTTGCCACAACTGGACTTTCCTATCTAGGTACCATGTCCAATGGTCTAGCGACTACAGGTGTAGATGGTTTAGAGGTTATCATTGCCGAGGCTGGTATTTCTTCGTGGTACAACTACTACCGTGAAAACGGTCTAGTAACTAGCCCAGGTGGTTATCCAGGTGAGGACTTTGACTCCCTTGCTGAACTAACCTACTCTCGTAATCTCTTGGCTGGTGACTATATCCGTGGCAATGAAGCTCACCAAGCTGATTTGGAAAAGGTAAAAGAGCAACTGGATCGCAAATCTGGCGACTACAATCAGTTTTGGCATGACCGCAATTATCTGCTCAATGCCCATAAGGTAAAGGCAGAGGTTGTCTTTACTCATGGTTCTCAGGATTGGAATGTCAAACCGCTTCATGTTTACCAGATGTTTCATGCCCTTCCTGCTCACATAAACAAGCATCTCTTTTTCCACAATGGCGCCCATGTGTACATGAACAACTGGCAGTCTATTGACTTCCGTGAGTCCATGAATGCCTTATTGACTAAGAAATTACTGGGACAGGAAACAGATTTCCAACTTCCTACTGTCATCTGGCAGGACAATACAGCTCCTCAGACTTGGTTATCACTTGATAACTTCGGTGGGCCAGAAAACTTTGAAACCTTCTCACTTGGTCAAGAAGAGCAGTTTATTCAAAACCAGTACTCAGATGAGGATTTTGAGCGTTATGGTAAGACTTACCAGACCTTCAATACAGAACTCTATCAAGGGAAAGTCAATCAAATTACTATTGACCTTCCTGTTACCAAAGATCTCCACCTGAACGGTCGTGCACGGCTCAATCTTCGTATCAAATCCAGTACAAATAAGGGTCTCTTTTCTGCCCAACTGCTAGAATTTGGACAGAAGAAATACCTACAACCTTATCCAGCTGTTTTAAGTGCTAGAACCATTGACAACGGTCGCTACCACATGTTGGAAAATCTTAACGAATTGTCTTTTCGTGAAAATGCACAACGCGTCGTGACAAAAGGCTATCTCAATTTGCAAAATAGAAATGATTTACTGTTAGTAGAGGATATTACTGCAGATGAATGGATGGATATCCAATTTGAATTGCAACCAACTATTTACAAGTTAAAAGAAGGAGATACTCTTCGTTTAGTCCTCTATACTACTGACTTTGAAATCACAATTCGTGACAATACTGCTTACCACCTGACTGTTGATCTTGAACAGTCTAGTCTTATCCTACCTTGTCAAAAGGTATAATATAACAGAGATTCAGTATGGAAAAATTTCCACTTGAACAGTCTAACAAAACATAAACTTGGTATCAAATCCACTCTCAAAGAAGGGCTTATGATAATCCCATAACGGGAGCTTGTACAAAAGATACTAACCCCAAAAACCAACATGTGTACTCATTAATAATACTCGCTACCACACCACATGTTGGTCAATCTCTGTGAATTGACATTTAGAATAAATTCACAACAAGCCGTGACAAATGCTACCAAAATTGAATGATTCACTGTTAGTAGAGAACAACCATGCTGATGAAGGGATAGACAGCCAATTCATCTGCACCCAACAAGTGACAAGTTAAAAGAGGGAGATGCTCTCCATCTAGTTCTTTATACTACTGACTTTGAAATCATCATACGTGACAATACCGCTTACCACTCGACTGACGATTTCGATCAGTCCACGCTTTCTGTACTTTGTACAAGGAGTAAATTTTATGAATAAATCTGAACACCGCCACCAACTCATACGAGCACTTGTAAGCAAAAACAAAATTCATACTCAAGCTGAGTTACAAGCTCTTCTTGCCGATAACGACATTCAAGTTACTCAGGCAACTCTTTCCCGTGACATCAAAACAATGAATCTCTCAAAAATACGTGAAGAAGATAATTCTTACTACGTACTCAATACTGGTTCTATCTCAAAATGGGAAAAACGCTTGGAGACTTATATGGAGGATGCTCTTGTACTGATGCGTCCTGTTCAACATCAAGTACTTTTGAAAACTCTTCCTGGTCTGGCTCAATCATTTGGTTCTATTATTGATGCATTGAGCTTTCCTGACGCTATCGCTACGCTCTGTGGGGACGATGTCTGTCTGGTCATCTGTGAAGATGCAGAGGCTGCACAAAGTTGTTTTGAAGAATTGAAAAAATTCACACCACCATTCTTTTTTGGTGAATAAAAAAACTCCGTGTCTGATGTTAAGGCACGGAATTTTTTATCTTCTTTACTGTGATGGATTTTCTTTTTTCGTTCGTGCCAACCTCAGGGCACGGTTTGGATTGAGACGATTAAATAGTTCTTCCAATTTCTTTTCATTCCAAAGGTCTGCGGCGGAAACGAAATTGCCATCCGCATCTCGGAAAGATATCGGTTTATCTCCCATATCAGTCTCCTAATCTACAAATTCAAACTCAAATTTACCAATGCGGACCAAATCGCCATCTTTAGCTCCACGCGCACGTAGGGCTTCATCAACCCCCATACCACGTAATTGACGGGCAAATTTCATAACAGATTCGTCACGATCAAAGTTGGTCATATTAAAGAGTTTCATGAGTTTTTCACCAGAAAGTATCCATGTCGCATCGTCATCACGACTAATTTCAAAGGCTTTTTCTTCCTCGTCAAAGCCGTAGTAAGCTTCTTCTTCCATATCTGACTCGTCGTAGAGTAAGAATTCTGGTGTCTTGTCTAACAATTCAGCTGTAGCATCCAAGAGCGTTGCCAGACCTTGCTTTGTCAAACCAGAAATTGGGAAGATTGCTGGTAACTCTTCAAATTCATCGTAGTTTTCAGCCAATTTTTTCTTGAATTCTTCAAGATTTTCCTGACTCTCAGGCATGTCCATCTTATTGGCTACGATAATCTGTGGGCGCTCCATGAGACGAAGATTGTATGACTCCAACTCCTTATTGATAGCTAGGTAGTCCTCATAAGGATCACGGCCTTCACTAGCTGACATATCAATGATATGAAGGATGACACGTGTACGCTCGATGTGACGGAGGAACTGGGTTCCTAGACCAACACCCTGACTAGCCCCTTCAATCAAACCTGGCAAGTCTGCTACTGCAAAGGATTCACCTGATTGGGTACGAACCATACCTAAATTTGGCACAATGGTCGTAAAATGATAGGCACCAATTTTAGGTTTAGCTGAGGTGATTACACTTAAAAGTGTTGATTTCCCTACAGATGGGAATCCTACTAAACCGACGTCTGCCAAGATTTTTAGTTCCAATTGTAACTCACGCTCCTGACCTGGTTCTCCATTTTCAGAGATTTCAGGTGCAGGATTTTTTGGTGTCGCAAAGCGGATATTTCCACGACCACCACGACCACCGTGGGCAACGATAAATTCTTGACCGTGTTCAATCAAATCTGTCAAGACCTTGCCTGTCTCGGCATCACGCACAGTCGTACCTTGTGGCACTCGAACTCTTAGGTCTTCAGCACCACGACCATGCATCCCTTTGGTCATTCCTTTTTCACCAGAATCAGCCTTGAAATGACGGTTATAGCGGAAATCCATCAAGGTACGTAGCCCTTCGTCTACAACGAAGACCACATTACCTCCACGACCACCATCACCACCCCAAGGACCACCATTAGGGACATATTTTTCACGGCGAAAGGCAACCATACCATCGCCACCATTACCAGCCTTGACCTTGATCTTGGCTGTATCTAAAAACATACTCATTTTTTCTTCTCACTTTAAAAAAGGGCTGGGAAATCCCAGTCACAAAATTTTCTTGAATCTATTTTATAGATTACTGAGGGCACCAATTGCAGTTGCAAAAATACCCAAAATACTTGCTACTAGCATGATAAGTACGATAAGCAAGGTTAATTTCTCAAACATCGTTTTTTTACGTTTTCCATTATCTCCAAATGCCATTTTTCTCTCCTTCGTTACATTCTATTTTCTATTATCTTAGCATGAATTCAGCTAGTTTTCAATAGTCACTTGCTACAGGTGCAATTATCCATAAAATGATATAGGCTACAATTCCAACTCCGTAACAGAAAGCAAGGACACCCCATATTACGCGAACAATAGTAGGATCCATATCAAGATAATGGGCCACTCCAGCACAAACACCAGCAATCTTTTGGTCACGACCGCTTCTCATTAATCGTTTATTCATAGCTTATCCTCTTTCTATTCTTCATGGTCTGTCCAATAGTCTCTCATGCTGATTAATTGTGTTTTTGAAGCCTTCAGCATGCGTCTAGAGCCTTTTACCGGCACAGCAACCACCTGTTGTGGTAGATACAAAACTGTCTTAAAGATACGCTGACTAACCGTATCATCTTTAGCTAAATCTTTCTGGAAATTATTTGAAATAATAGCATCCAGATAAAATTCATGCACTCGTTTCCCAAAATTCTCGGCTGAAATCTCGTACAATTTCGCTGATAAGGTATGCTCATTCATATCTGGCGTTGCAATCAGAGCTTCTAAAATAGCTCCAGCCAAATCATGTTCACCGTAATACAAGGTTCCAAACATTTTATCACTGATCAGGTTGTCCAGATAAGGATTTCCATGTGCAATGACAAGTGTTCCACTGGCTAAGCTTTCCAAGTATGTCAACCCTTGCGTTTCACTTGTCGAAGCCGAGATGAAGAAATCTGCTGCCTTATAGTAAAGAGCTGTCTCACTAGGAGCAATCATCCCTGTAAAGACAACGGAGTCTTGAATCTCTAGTTTCTGTGCTTGCTCTTTGAGGTCATTCAGATAAGGACCATCTCCAGCTACCACCAGTTTAACCTTGTCTTCTTCTTTCAGAACTTCTGCAAAAGCTGCTAAAACTGCTTGAATATTTTTTTCATAGGAAATTCTGGAAAGACTCAGCAACATCTGTTCATCATCTTGAATCCCTAATTTACTACGCAGTTCTTTCAAATTTTCCTGCTTGATTTCTGGACGCTCAAACTTAGCTAATTCAATCCCAGTAGGAATGACCCGCTTTTCAACCTTGACCTTATAGTCAGATAGCAAGTCACGGACAATCTCACTCGGGCAAATAACCCCATCCACATCATGCAGGAAACCTCTGACCAGATACTTGACCATACTAGGACGAATCAACATTCCCTTAGCAATATAATGCACGTAGTCTTCGTATTGGGTGTGATAGGTATGGATGACTGGAATCTTCAATTCACGCGCAATCCAAATCCCCAACAAGCCAAGAGAAAATTCTGTCTGAGTATGGATAATATCCAGCTGATACTGCTTGGCAATTTCAAGTGCCTTGCTAAAACCTCGATAGGCAAAGCGACGATCTTTAAAAGCAAAAAAAGGAACACTTGGAATGCGGATAATTTGCCAATCTTCATAACGATTGACATCCTTATCTGTCGTCGTAAAGATAAAAACAGCATGTCCCTGTTTTTCAAGTTCGGTTTTCAAGGTTCGAATACTGGTCGCAACACCTGAAACCTGAGGAAAATAGGTATCTGTAAATAAACCAATTCGCATAGATTACCTCACTTTTTACTTTCTCCCTAAAGCGGCTTGTTTCTCATAAAAGTCCAACCAGATTTGTAACAGATGCTCTTCTGAATACTCCCTAGAAATATTCTTAGCTTTTTCTTTGAGTTCTTTTAAGGCAGCAGGATTTGCTTGATATTCCAAAATAGCTTCTTTCATCTCTTCTCTATCTGCTGTTGCCCGATAATTTCCCTCTAAAATCACCTTATAAAGATCCAAATCACGTAACATGATAGGAGCCTCACAACTAGCAGCCTCTAAAATCGTCATAGGAAAGAGCTCATTGTAACTAGGCAACAAGAAAAGATCCGCTAGGGCATACAATTCGCGCATCCGTTCTGGCGGCACAATACCTGGAAACATCAAATTTTTGGGTGGATTATCCATCATTTTCTTGTAGCGTTCATAACCATCTGTCATACCACCAAAAGAGAAACCACCAGCCCAGATAAAGGTAATCTGAGGCAATTCCTCAGCCAGACAGATAAAGTCATCAATCCCTTTACGTTTCTGAACTTGCCCAGCACCTACTACGATAAACTGATTTTCACTAAGACCTAAATCTGTTCGCAGTCTCGCTACCTCTTCTTGTGGAAGGGGATGCCATTTTTCCTTGTTTACAAAGTTAGGAATATAGGTCACTTTTTCACGTGGAATACCAGCTGCCACCAAATCCTCGATAAACATAGGATTGACCACCACCAAATGCTCCATCCGGTTGTAAAAAGAAAATACATAGCGTTTCACAATTCCCTTTAAGAAAAATGGAATTTTCAAACTCCCCTCAAGTGTATCAGGCAAGAAATGCACATAGCCAATTTTCCTTCCTGAGCGTTTCTTTTGGAATGTAGATAAATAATAGGGGAAATCAATCGTATGAAAGTGAGTTACATCTGCCTCAATTGGTAGATTTTCTGTAACAATCAATTGGTCCTTAGCATCACGGTGAAGAAGACGAACTAATTCACGGTAGGCACCTGAAACTCCTTGTCCTGCTACTTTCTCACTTGAACTCAACATATTGATGCGTAATTTCTTTTTTTCCATAACTACTATTATATCATTTTCTTTGAATAAAATCAGCAAAAGAAAGGAGAGACTAGAGGAAAAGAGGGGAAATTTCCTTGCTTTTCCAATAATCTCTCACATACTTTTATATGTTTACTTAATGCCTAGGGCAATGCGGGCATAGCGACTCATTTTTTCAACTGTCCAGGCTGGATACCAGACTAATTTGACCTCAGTATCAGTCACTTCGGGCACCTCGGTCATAGCATCATAAATCTGGTCTGTCAAAAGATCTGCCAGGGGACAACCCATAGTTGTCAAAGTCATATCAATCTCTGTTTGCCCTGTGTCTCCGTCAAAACGAATCTCATAAATCAAACCAAGATTGACAATATCGATTCCCAACTCAGGGTCGATAACTTCTTCCAAGGCTGTTAAAATGCGTGTTTTGATGTTTTCAATTTGCTCTTCTGTATAAGCCATATTTATCCTCACTCTTAGTCTTCAATAAAATCACGAAGCGGTTTGCTGCGACTTGGTTGGCGTAGTTTTCTCAATGCTTTAGCCTCAATCTGACGGATACGCTCACGGGTTACGTTAAAGACTTTCCCCACATCTTCAAGGGTGCGCATTTTCCCATCATCTAGTCCAAAACGCAAACGTAGAACATTTTCTTCACGGTCTGTAAGAGTATCCAAGACCTCATCCAACTGCTCACGCAAGACGATACGAGTTGTGTAGTCCACTGGATTTTCAATCACTTCGTCTTCGATAAAGTCCCCAAGATGGCTATCATCCTCTTCACCGATCGGTGTTTCAAGAGATACCGGCTCCTGTGCGATCTTCAAGATTTCACGAACCTTGTCAGGAGTCATATCCATACGTTCGGCGATTTGCTCAGGTGTTGGATCTTGTCCCAATTCTTGAAGGAGATTACGTTGTTCGCGAACCAATTTATTGATGGTTTCAACCATGTGGACTGGAATACGGATGGTACGAGCTTGATCCGCAATAGCACGAGTGATTGCTTGACGAATCCACCAAGTTGCATAAGTTGAAAACTTGAATCCTTTAGAATAGTCAAACTTGTCAACCGCCTTCATCAAGCCCATGTTCCCTTCTTGAATCAAGTCAAGGAACTGCATACCACGGCCGACATAGCGTTTGGCAATAGAAACAACCAAACGAAGGTTGGCTTCCGCAAGACGTTGTTTGGCTTCGATATCACCAGCTTCAACAGCCAGTGCCAATTCTTTTTCCTCTTCGTTGGTCAAGAGAGGTACAACCCCGATTTCTTTCAAGTACATACGGACAGGGTCATTAACCTTAGCCGAAGTTGAACCAATCAAGTCCTCGTCACTGAGTTCTGGCTCTTCTTCTGCACTAAGAACACGCGCACTTGGATTTCCTTCGTTATCTGTGATAGAAATTCCTGCATCTTGAATCCGTTGCAAGAGATCTTCAATCCCATCAGCGTCCAAGGTAAAAGGAATAACTAGACTAGCATTGATTTCATCATCTGTTGCTGTCCCTTTTTGTTTATGATTACGGATAAATTCTGCTACTTGTACGTCAAATGTTGTTACTTCTTTTTGTTTTGTTGCCATTATTACTCCATTCTTCTCTTTTGGGAAATTAAACGTTCCAATTCTTCTAGGGCTGTATCGGTATCTCCTACATGGCTAGCTTCCTGCACCTTCTTTTTGATTCTCATATTGTCCTGATTCAAGAGAGCCTTGTTTCGAGTCATCTCTACTTCACTAAGTTCCTGCGGTGACATCTCAGCAGGTAAATCCTGAGCTAAGACTTGGTACCAAGCTCTTTCAACTTCCTCTGTCTGCTCTGATAAAACTTCTGGAGGAAGATTGCCATACTGACCAAGCAAGTCATATAAGACCTGAAATTCAGGTGTGTCAAAGGCAAAGTCTTCTCGCAAACGGTAATCATTCAAAATAAGGGGAGATTCCATCATTCGATAAAGTAGATGGGCTTCTGCCCTCATAATAGCCGATAACTGCTTGGTGACAGGCATAGTAATCGGCATCGGTCTGGAAATTCCTTCCATGCGATTCTGCCTTTGTGCCTGTCGACTCTCATTAACAATCTGCTCAATCTGGGCATAATCAAAGGAGACCAGACTGTCAGCTAAAATATGAATATAACTGTTTTGAGCAGTGATAGACTTTTCTTGAATAATCAAGGGAGCTATTTTTTCAATAAACTCAATCTGAGCCTGCAGATTTTCACTATTTTCAGGTTTATACTGGTAAATGTAAAACTCAATCGGACTAATACGAGTTTTCGTTAATAGATAGGCCAAGTCTTCTGGACCATTTTTTTGTAGATATTCATCTGGATCCAAGTTATCAGGCATGCTGACGATTTGCACAGGCATATCACCAATTTCGTCCAACGCTTTCAATGTCGCAGCTTGCCCAGCCTTATCGCCATCGTAAACAAGAACCAACTTCTTGGTTAGCCTTTTCAGATGATCAACATGCTCACGACTCAAGGCTGTTCCCATTGATGCGACAGCATTTTCGATTCCAGCCCGATAGGCTGCAATGACATCCATGAATCCTTCCATCAGGTAAATCTCACTGGTTTTGCCAGAAGATTTTTTTGCCCTATCCATATGATATAATTCGTAACTTTTGTTAAAAATTGCAGTCGATCGGCTATTTTTATACTTAGAAGTTTGTGAATCCGTTTTCTGCCAGATACGACCTGAGAAGGCAATAACCTTTCCTTGGTCATTTGTCAGGGGAAACATAATACGATTGTGAAAGGTGTCTACAAATTGATTGGCATCCGAGAGATAAAACAGTCCTGAATCCAAGAACTCCTCTTCACGATACTGACCAGACAAACGTTGATAAAGATAGTTGCGTTCTGGAGGTGCTAAACCAATCCGAAAATGTTTGAGCACTTCATCTGTCAAACCACGCTGATAAAGGTAATTTCTGGCCTCTTCTCCCATAGTCGTTGTCATGAGAATAGCATGGTAAAATTTGGCAGCATCTTCGTGCATATCATAAAGAGCTTGGTGAGGCGAAACTGGCTTCTGTTCACTATAAAGCGGCTTTTCAACCTCAATCCCAACACGCTGACCTAAGATTTGGACAGCCTCCATAAAGGGAACCCCTTGGTACTCCTCTATGAACTTAAAGACATCACCTGAGCGACCACAACCAAAACAGTGGTAAAACTGCTTATCCTCAACAACGTTGAAAGAAGGTGTTTTTTCACCATGAAAAGGACAGAGCCCTAGATAGTTCCGTCCTGCCTTTTGTAAAGAAATCACATCTCCTATGACTTCCACAATGTTGGCATTGTTTTTGATTTCTTCAATGACTTGTTTGTCAACCATACACAATACCTCCATGTTATCATAGTTTACTTTATATAGTATACTTTATTTCAGAAAAAAAGTAAACCATTTCACTCATTTTCCCTAGTTTATTCAAAGAGCTGATAATAATCAGAGATTTTCATTTTTGCTTTTTCTTCTTGTTTCAAATCTTGGATAATTCGTCCTTCTTTCATGACAATTAAACGATTACCATATTTGAATGCATCTTCCATATGATGGGTAATCATAAGCGCTGTCAGCTGATCTTTCTTGACAAATTCATCTGTCAATTCCATCAAAGCCACACTGGTCTTTGGATCAAGGGCTGCAGTATGCTCGTCTAACAAGAGTAATTCAGGACGCTTCAAGGTTGCCATCAAGAGACTCAAAGCCTGTCTTTGTCCACCTGATAAGAACTCAATCGGTGTATTCAAGTGTTTCTCAAGACCGTTTCCCACTTTTTCAATGGTTGACTGAAATTCATCCTTATAGCTAGCCAGACGTCTCGGAAACAGTCCACGCTTTTCACCACGAAACTTGGCAATCAAGAGATTCTCTGCCACTGTCATACGAGGAGCTGTCCCCATCTTGGGATCTTGGAAGACACGAGACAGATATTTAGCGCGCTTCTCTGGTGAAAACTTAGTAACATCCTCACCTAAAATACGGATAGTTCCACTGGTTAGTAATAAAGTTCCTGCAATAGTGTTAAAGAGAGTCGATTTCCCAGCACCATTTCCACCTAAAATCGTGATAAAGTCCTGTTCAAAAATTTCTAAGGAAACATCATTTAAAATAATCTTTTCTTCATCAAAGCCATTTTTAACGACTTTGGTTGCATTTTTTAATTCTACAATTGCTGTCATTTGCTTAACTTGGCTCCTTTCAAGATTGTTTGCTTAAATGTTGGAATCATGAGGCAGACTGCTAAAATCACAGCGCTGTACAAACGAAGGTAACTTGTATTAAAGCCAAGCGCAATAACTGCCCACACTAAGAATTGATAAGCGATAGAACCTACAACGATGGCAACCAGACGCTCTGCCAAGCTCAAACTCTTGAAGATAACTTCTCCAATAATCAAACTTGCAAGACCTACAACGATAACCCCGATTCCTCGAGACACATCAGCATACCCTTCTTGCTGAGCAATGAGAGCACCTGCAAGGGCAATTACACCATTTGATAAGACCAATCCCATGAGCTCCATGCGTCCAGTATGAATCCCGAAACTTCTAGCCATATCAGGATTGTCACCTGTAGCAATATAGGCTTGTCCGAGTTTAGTGTCCAAGAAAAAAAGCATGAGAGCAATAACAATACTCACAAAGATGAGACCTGTCAAGAGTTGGTTCAAGTCTGAATCAAAAGGGAAAACATCCTGAATTTGCTTAGTTCCAAGCAGTCCTAAGTTTGCACGTCCCATAATCAAGAGCATGATAGAGTGACAGGAAGTCATCACCAAAATCCCTGAGAGCAAAGTTGGGATCTTCCCTTTTGTATAAAGAAGTCCTGCTGCCATTCCAGCCAAACAACCTGCTCCTACAGCAACAAGTGTCGCTAAAAATGGGTTCACGCCTTTGGTTATCAAAGTGACAGCAACAGCTCCCCCAAGAGGGAAGGAACCTTCTGTCGTCATATCTGGAAAGTTCAAAATCCTAAATGTCATAAAGATTCCCAGACCTAAAATAGCCCAGACAAATCCTTGAGAAATAATAGATAATATCATCTGCTTCTTAACCTTTTCTATACGATTTCTTTTGTAAAAAATTGGAGGAGATGTCCCCAACTCCTCCATTACAGATTATTCAATTACTTGTCCTGCTTCTTTAAGAACAGATTCAGGAATAGTAATACCTAATTCTTGTGCCAATTTTTTATTAATCACTGACTTACCAGTTGAAAAGACATTGACTGGAGTATCAGCTGGTTTTGCACCTTTCAAAACTTGAGCAATCATTTTACCTGTTGCCACACCAAGGTCGTGTTGGTCAACTACAACTGATGCCAAGCCACCTGCTTCTACCATGGCAGTCGCGCTTGGATAGATTGGTTTTTTAGCTGATTGGTTGCTTGATACAACAGTTGAGAAGGCTGAAGCAATTGTATTATCGATTGGAACCCAGATAGCATCAACCTTGCTAGTCATAACGTTAACTGTTGAAGCAATTTCATTTGTTGAAGGAACAGCAAATGTTTCTACAGTCAAACCTGCTTTTTCAGCATAAGTCTTAAATTCTTCAACCTGTGTTTTTGAATTGTCTTCGCTACTTGAGTAAAGAGCTCCGATTGTTTTTACATTTGGTGTAAGAGCCTTAATGAGTTCAACTTGTTGTTGAGCTGGATTGTGGTCAGACACCCCTGTAATGTTGCCACCTGGTTTTTTCAAATCTTTGACCAAGTTAGCACCAATTGGGTCTGTAATAGCAGCCATGATAACCGGTAGGTCTTTTGTGGCACTAGCCAAACCTTGAGCAGCTGGTGTCGCAATACCAACCACAAGGTCATTCCCATTTGCGACCAGTTGTTTACTCATTGTCGCAACCTTACTTTGATCACCTTCTGAGTTCATAAAATCGATTTTAACTTGGTCATCTTTATAACCTTCTTCTGCAAGGCCATCTTGAATCCCTTTATAAATCAAATCAAGAGATGGATGGCTAACAAACTGAAGAACACCAACTTTGGCAACTTTCTTCTCATTCTTAGCTTCTGGTTTATTCATTGAAGAGTAAATTAAGCTTCCTGCTACTAAGACTGCTAATGCAGCGATAATTCCAATTAAACGTTTATTTTTCATTCTATTTCTCCTTTTTATTCCTTTAAAATACTTCACTTATCTAATACTCTTCGAAAATCTCTTCAAACCACGTCAGCGTCGCCTTACCGTAGGTATATGATACTGACTCTGTCAGTTCTATCCACAACCTCAAAACAGTGTTTTGAGCAGCTTGCGACTAGCTTCCTAGTTTGCTTTTTGATTTTCATTGAGTATAAACAAGCGACGCCATCGTTTTCTTTCCATACTAACCTCCATCAAAAAAGTCCTCACACAAAAAACTTGTGTGAGGACGTCGATGCGCGGTACCACCTCAATTATAGGGAATTTCCCTATCGCTCTGTCTCGCAATAACGAGATGCACTGTAAGGTGTGCTCACCGAATTTTTATGATTTCAAATTCTAAATAACATTCAGCCCAATTTTCATCATCATCACTTATCTGTTTTCAGCTACCACAGACTCTCTAAAAAGTTTGAATGATTACTTTTCTGAATGGTTAAATTATATCATTTTTCAACTACTTGTCAAGACTCTTTTAGCATTTTTTTGAAAGATTCAAAAACTTCCCCTATAGAAAAGAGGAAGTTTGAAAGACATCAGCCCGAATTACGCAATCCTGTCGCAATTCCGTTGATGGTTGTATGGATTAATTTTTCTTGGTCGCTAGATAATTCTCCTCGGCGTTGACGTTTAATCAACTCCAACTGGATATAGTTAAGGATATTAAAGTAAGGCATACGATAATCCAAACTTGCTTTTAGATATGGATTTTCAGCCAAGAGTTCATCATATCCTTCAATAGCCAAGATGACTTCCTTGGTAACTTGCCATTCGTTTAAAATAGTCTCATAGATTGCTTTTACTTCTTCATCTTCACAAAGTTTGGCATATTCAAAAGCAATATTCATATTTGATTTTGACAAGACCATATCAACATTTGAAAGAAGCGATTGGAAGAAAGGCCAGTTTTGGTACATATCTCGTAAGATAGCGATATTCTCTGGATTTTTATCGATAAATTCCTTGAAGCTTGAACCAACCCCATACCAGCCAGGGAACATGACGCGACTTTGCGACCATGAGAATACCCAAGGGATAGCTCGCAAACCACCGATTTCAGTAATAGTCTTACGAGCGGCTGGACGAGAACCAATATTAAAGCTTGAAATTGCCTTGATTGGACTTGACTCGAAGAAATAATCATAGAAATGATCATTACCAAAGACCAAATCACGGTAGATATCGTAACTACGGTCCACCACTTGGTCCATAATAGCTTCGTAACGATTTGAGGTGTTGGTATCGCTCTTCTTCTGAGTAATCATACGGTTAATGGCCGCCGAAACCAACATTTCAAGGTTATAGTAAGCTGCGTCTTTGTTACCATATTTATTGCCAATTACTTCACCCTGCTCCGTCAAGCGGATACGATCCTTGATAGACTTGAGAGGCTGAGAGGTGATGGCTTCATAGGTTGGTCCACCACCACGACCGACAGTCCCACCACGGCCGTGGAAGAAGGTAACCTTAACGCCAAATTCATCTCCGATAGCAGTCAATTGTTGTTGAGCCTTGTAGAGGGTCCAACATGATGATAGGTAACCACCATCTTTATTACTGTCAGAGTAGCCCAACATGATTTCTTGATAGTTATTGCGTGAAGCAATCCATTTCTTGGCCAGAGGAAGAGAAAGATATTCTCTCATGGTTTCTTCTGAGTGGTCCAAATCCTCAATTGTTTCAAAGAGAGGAACAATTTGGACACGGGCTCTTTCTTTATCAACTAACCCTACTTCTTTTAGCAAGATAGCCAATTCCAACATGTCTGATACGCTGGTTGCATGTGAAATAATAGTCTGACGAATGACATCATCTCCCAACTTATCTTTCAACTTACGAGCAGCCTTAAAGATTGCTAATTCTTTTTCAAGTAACTCTGATTTTTCAACGTGAGTGGCAGAAAGAATACGTGGATCTTCTTCCAATTCTTTCAAAAGAAGCTGGCATTTTTCTTCTTCACTGAGTTCGCTATAATGAGAATGAATACCTGCTGATTTCAAGAGTTCGGCCACACAAGCTTCATGAACACTAGAATCTTGACGCATGTCAATAGATGCCAAATAAAAGCCAAAAATTTCAACTGCCTGAATCAGCTCAACAAAATCACCAGAAATCAGTGCTTCACCCTTGTTTTCCAAGAGGGAATCACGAATGGTAATTAAATCCTTATAAAAATCATTAGCTGTTTCATAGCGAGCTCCAACTTCCTTATCCTCAATCAAATAAGCTTTTGTCGCTTGGATTTTTGATTGAATATCAAACAAGGCACGACGGTATAGCTCTTTTTCACGATAAATAGAATTATCCTTAGACTGACGAGCCATTTCTCTGACTTGCTTGCTCACATTGACAATACTGGTTGAGAGAGAGAACTCACGATAAAGTTGGTAAATTTTTTCATCATAGTAGTTCATGATGACTTCACACTGAGTCATAGCAGATTGTTTCAAGGTATCTGCTGTAACAAAAGGATTCCCATCACGGTCTCCACCAATCCACATACCCATGGTAATTGGTTTTGGATGTTTCAACTCCAAGCCATGTTTTTTAGCCAGACGTTTGTACTCAGCAGTCAAATGAGGAACTGCCTTCAGGAATGAACTATTGTAGTATTCCATAACATTCGTGATTTCATTGGTTACTTTCAATTTCTTTTCACGAATCATGTCTGTTTGCATGATAATCTCAATGTAACGACGGAGATCATTATGCCATTTTTCCTTATTAATCAAGCCTAATTTCACATCACGGTACTTACGCAAAAGGGTATGGATATGGTTTGTCAAATCCAACATACTCTTACGTTGTACTTGTGTTGGATGGGCAGTCAAAACAGGGACAACATTCAAATGTTCTAGAATTTCAACCGCATTTTCTTTTTCTGCAACCATTTTGATCGTTGCTGATAATTTCCCAAGATAATCTTGATCGATGTTATTTTGATGGTTGATTTCATAGGCCAAATCCACGTCTTCTGAAATATTAATCAAAAGAGGCAAGATAGAGAAATAGCGTGAAATATATGCCATTTCATCATTTGTCAGACTAGTAACCAGTTGGTTCAAGCCTTGATAATCTTCTTGAGTTGATAATTCTTTCAACTCCATGATTTTTGCAAAAGTCTCTGGGGCAAGCATATTTTTAGTGATATCTTCTAACAATTCTGTTAAAATCAATACTTCTTCTTGCACGACAGCTTTATTACTATAGTTTTCTAATTTTTGAAGAGACATAGGTAATCCTTTCCACTATCAACTCTACATATAGTTTGATGAGTGAGTTTCTAACTCCTCATATAATTGGGCACGTTTTTCACTTGCATCAATATTTAAGACAAAAGCAATGGCTACAGACAAGACTAGGAGACTGTTCCCTCCTTGTGATAAGAAGGGGAAGGTTACTCCTGTCGAAGGAATAATGCCAGAAATTCCACCGATATTGACAAATACCTGTACCAGCATCATCCCCCCAACCCCAATCGCCATCATGGAATTAAAGGGATTCTTAGCACGAATACCGACTAGGATAATTCGTAAAATCAGGAAAAAGACAAGTGCTAAAATCAAGCTGGCTCCCACAAATCCAAACTCTTCAATAACAATTGAAAATACAAAGTCTGTATGGGCCTCTGGTAAATAACCACGTTTTTCGATTGAATTTCCTAAGCCTAGACCAAACCACCCACCATTTACCATGGCAAAGTAGGAATTTGCAAGTTGGTGGCCTGACCCTGCCAAATCGGCAAAGGGATTAAAGTAGGCACTGAAACGCTTAGCAACGTAACCAAATACTGGAACTTTTGAAAACTTATCAACCCCGATCATAGAAATAGCTGATAAGGATAGGGCTGAAACTCCAAATAATACACCGATAAAGGCTATAAACCAACGATGAGCAATTCCACTAACTGTATACATAATCAAGGCGACCAGAGCTAGGATGGTCGCATTCCCCAAATCTGGGAAAATAGCTAAACTTCCTATCATTACTAGTAGGACGAAGCGCCAATCATTAAAAGCACGAGGAATCCATTGATTTTGAGTTAAAACTTGAAAATCGTAAATCCCAATTTCATCCTGTTGTTTTGAGAAACGTTGGGCCAAGTACCAGACGATGATAATCTTCAAATACTCAGCTGGCTGAATGGTCAAAGGTCCTACTGAAATCCAACCATAGGCTCCATTGACTGGCGTACCAATTAAGCGAGCCAGAGCCAAAAGAATCAGCTCAACAAACATAATAATAAATAGCAGTCGTTCTTTTCTTAAAAAATTCAGTTTCAGCTTATATATCAAGGCAATCAATATTAAACTAAGTATCCAAAACATTCCCTGACTTCGAACCAATTGGAGGGCACTTTTACCTTCTTCGATAAGAATGGCACTGGTTGTAGAATAAACTACAATCAAGCCCAAAATAGATAAAAGTAAGTAAGGAACTAGAATAGAATAGTTTAACAGGTGCCTCTTACTAATCTTCATAGTATCACCAATCTAATGAGAACAAAAGAAATTATTCCCAAATTCCGTTTATTTTCTAGTTTTGATTGCTATTATACCATTTTTTCCGAAAGAAAAAAACTCTTACCCTTAAGATAATAGATTTTCTCATAAGAAAAAGAGCGCTTGGCTCTTTTCTGTTTTATTCTTTTGAAGAACTGCTTGAGCTTGAATCTCCACCACCGATATATTGGGTAAAGATATTTTGGAAGGTTTGATCTTTAACCTTGATATTGGCTGCTTGCAATTCTTTTCCGACAATACTTTGAACAAATGATGCATCATTTTGTTTTTGAGTCAAGATAACAGTTTTCAATTTTTCTTTGTAGTCATCGATATTAGATGACTTTTCTGTTTTCTTAATGAGTTTTACAATGTAATATTGACTGCTGTATGCTTGAGTACCAGTAGCTGTAATGACATCAGAAATGCCATTAACATCCAAGGCAAAAGCTGCCTTCTTAACTTGATCTGGTACCTCTGTTGAAGCTGAATCAAAAGTGATTTCACCACCGTTCGCTTTGGTTTTCTCATCAGTTGAGTTATCTTTAGCTAATTGAGCGAAATCTGCGCCACTTGCCTTAGCTTTTTCGAGGACTTCTTTCGCTTTATCCTCATTATCAAGACGAATAATTTGAGCAGTTACGTCCGGAGTATAGTTCTCAAATGCTTTCTTATAGGCTTCATCAGTTAATTCAGCTTCTGCAGCCTTTTTAACTGCAAATTCAACTAATTTACTTGTACGAATTTGTGCTTTACGTGTTTCAAGAGTCATACCTGATTGTGATAAGACACGTTGGTAATTCTCACCATATTGTTTTTCTTCTCCAGAAATGATTTCATCGATTTCTTTCTCATCTACCTCTGAGCCATATTGCTTCTCAAATACTTTTTGAATGGTCATGTTCAACAAGACTTGTTGGGCTGAAGGATTGATTTTCACTTGCTCATAAAATTGATGTTCTGTGATGACATCCCCTTTCATGCTGATAAGGTCTGCCCCTTCTGAACCTTTCGAACAAGCTGCTAAAGTTGCTACTGATAATAGTGTAATGGCACCTGCCAATAGTTTTTTCTTCATGTCTACTCCTTTGAGATAAGTGTTACCCTATCTATTTTACTATATTTTCTTAAATTTTTCTGAAAATTATTCGCTGTCAAGCAATTGAACATCTGCTACATTTTTACGAAGCATGAGAATGCCGTCCCCTAAAGGTACTAATGTTGCAGTGAGTCCTGGATTGTCTAAAGTTGCATCAAATAATCTTTGAAGGCCTCGATAAATAGTTCGCTGGCCACGACGAACCTCCATAATGTCCTTGGCAACATCACCACCTTGAAAAATATCATCCAAGACAACCACACCACCGACTTCCAAATGTTTGAGGATTTCTGGCAAAAAGACGATATATTTAGACTTGGCAGAATCCATAAAGACAAAATCATAGGACTCTGTCAAGGTAGATAAGACATCTACCGCATCTCCTTCTAGGAGCGTAATTTGCTTGCGACTGTCAAACTGGGTGAAATTTTCCTTGGCAAATCCAATCATTTCTGGATTGCGGTCAATGGTTGTAATCTTAGCATTTGGCGCATGTTCAGCCATCAAGAGGGCTGAAAAACCGATGGCCGTCCCTATTTCCAGAATATTTTTAGGTTGTATGGTTTCCATGAGAAAACGGAAATAAGCAACCGTTTCATGGGGAATGATAGGAATATTTTCCTTGCGAGCAAAGTCTTCCAATTCTTTCAAAGAGCCTGTTACTTGCTTTTGACGCTGACGCATCAAGTCTACAATTTCTTCCTTGACGACAGGACGACGCATGTTATGGTTGGCATTCTTACTATACGATTCAACCATCTTATGCCAATCCCAATTTTTCAACAAGGGCTTCAAACTCATTTAAGCGACGTTCAAAGACAGCAAAGGCATCGTTTAGGTAATCTTCCTTCTCCATATCAACACCAGCTTTTCTCATGACATTAAGTGGATAGTCAGACTTACCTGCCTTGAGGTAGTCGATATAGCGGTCACGGTCTTCTTGACTACCATGCACAATCTTTTCAGCCAAGGCTGAGGCTGCTGCAAAGCCAGTTGAATATTGGTATACATAGTAGTTATAGTAGAAGTGTGGAATGCGTGCCCACTCGTACTGGATTTCAGGATTGTCTTCCTTACTCAAACCATAATACTCTTGGTTCAAGTCTGCGTAGAGTTTATTTAAGAAATCACTTGTCAAGACTTCACCATTTTGATCCGCTTGGTGAATGGCGTGTTCAAACTCAGCAAATTGAGTTTGGCGGAAAACTGTTCCACGGAAACCATCTAGGAAGTTATTGAGAATAGCAAAGCGCGTTGCGTCGTCTTCCACTTCTTCCAATAATTTCTCCGTCAAGATATTTTCATTGGTCGTTGATGCAATCTCTGCCAAGAAGATAGAATAATCTCCGTAAACATAAGGTTGAGTTTCACGAGTATAGCTTGAGTGCATACTATGACCTGTTTCATGAACAAGAGTAAAGAGATTGTCTAGATTGTCCTGCCAGTTAAGAAGCATAAAGGCATTGGTATCATAAGAACCACCTGAGTAGGCACCTGAACGCTTGCCTTGGTTTTCGTAAACATCAATCCAACGATCGCTGAAGGCACGTTTAACACGACTCAAGTAATCCTCACCCAAGACTGCCAAGGCTTCTTCTGCTTTTTTCAAGGCTTCTTGGTAGGTAAAACTATATTCGACAGACGAAAGCGGTGTGTAGACATCATACATCTTGAGGTCTGAAATCCCCAAAATCTTTGAACGTAGCTCAAGGTAACGATGCAAGAGTGGCAAATGCTTGCGAACTGCTGCTACCAAATTGTCATAAACACTTTCTGGAACAAAATTCGCTGCGAGAGCTGCATGACGAGCGCTCTTATAGTTGCGAACTTTGGCACGGTAGTTTTGCACCTTAACATTGGTTTGCAAGGTTTTTGCATAGGTATGTTGGAATTGTTCATAAGTCGCATAAAGGGCTTGATAGGCACCACGACGAACCTCACGGTTTTTAGACTCCATCAAGCGTGTGTAAGTCCCATGAGATAGCTGAACTTCCTTACCATCATCGTCGAGGACATAAGGGAACACAATATCCGCATTGTCCAAGATAGCGAAGGTTTCACTTGCCGAACCAAAGATTTCCCCAGCTCCAGCTAATAATTCTTCTTCACGTTGTGAAAGAACGTGTTCCTTGCCTTGCAAAAGCTTGTCAAAATAGTGTTGATAAACCTGCAATTTTGGCTGAGCTTCTAAAAAGTCAACATACTGCTTTTCACTAATTTCCATAAATTCAGGCTCATAGAATGAAAAGGCTTGGTCTAGCTGGCTATAGAGAGTCATGGCCTTGGCATAGTACTCTTGGTACTTGGCTTCACGTGTGTCTTGGTCATTCTTCATATGAGCATAAACGTAAAGTTTCTCCATTTGGCGTTCCATTTCAAGAGAAAATTCAGTAATTTCTAGTAGGCTATCCGCACTATCCAGGAGATGTCCTTCATACTGGGCTACTTTCTCCAATTGTTCTGTTAAATCTTTTAAGGCTTCTTCCCAAGCCTGGTCAGTTGGGTAAATCGTTGATAGATCCCATGTATCTTTTTCATTTATTTCATTTCTTTGTAATACCATTAGATTCCTCCATCTTTTCTATTCTACCATATTTTTCAAGAAATATTGCTGATAAAAGGCTGGTGGATAAAGCTTTTGCCAATCATTTTGAGGATTTTCTTGGTAATAGATTTGAAAATACTGATAATAGCGAGTCAAATCTTTCTCAATTTGGCAAAAATTACCTACTAGTGGTCTTATTTGTGGATACCATTCTTTTAGCCCATAAGTCAGGAGATTTTCTCCCTTTTGATAGGCTTCTGCTTGTTCTTTCATCCAAAAGGGATTTTGATAGTACAGTTGTTGCTGAATATAGCGACAGATGTCCTTATCCTCAGAAACTGTAAAATGAGATATTTTTTGTTTCTTATAGGGAAAACGTAATATCTCCAGTAGACTATCTTGGCCATAGGGAAATTCCTTGATTTGATAATGGAGTTTACCGCGGAGATCTTGGTGAATCAGGTATTTGAGTCTTAAAAGCTGTTTTTCCTTGTCCAATTCCCAAACATAAAATCCCATGTTTTGACTAAAATAGAGAAAACCTTGTTGCAGACGAGTCAAACGCTCCTTGATCCAAAGTTTTTCTCCCAGTAACCACAGTACTTGGTAACCCTGACTACGATAGCCCTCGCTACGCTCTTTAAGAAGTTTCTGTGGCAAGGGACTACACTGAACTTCTAGAGCAAGATGACCATTTACAAATACATCCGCAATCTGTTTAAGCTCTGGAAGAGGGTATTCTAATTGCACCTCAGCCTCTGTTTTCAACCAGTGATAAAGTGATTCTTTATTTGCCAGGTGTTCTGGACTTTCATTTTCAGAGGAAAAATCACAGTCTTTTAAGGTTTTGTGGGCAAAATGGGGCCGGACAATTGGTCCTTGACGCAAACGGAGCTGACCTCCACAAGCTGGGCAGGTGTATGCTTGCTTCTCAAGTTTATCCTCTAACACATTTACCAATTCTCCCCTAGCATCTCTCGCAACAAACATGATTCCCTCCTTTTCTATATTATTCGTAAAAAAAGAAAAAGATCAGGAAATTTCCTAATCTACATCACTCTATAATTTTAGAGTTGCAAGCGGCTTTCAAGAGCTTGTGTCAACACTTCAGAATAGTTCACTTTCTCACGATCTGCAAGTCTGACTAGCCACTCTGGAACCGTAACATTTTTTCGAATCGCTTTATTATTCTTTACGAAAGGCAAGGGATTGACCTGAATCAAAGTCACAAATCCATCAGGAGCTTTCAACTCAGCAATGTCACTAGGAGTAGGCAAAGCCAGTCCTTCATCAATATAAGAAGCTAAAACACTCTCAAGCATTTCCCGAGCATTTTTCATTGCAAGTTCAATCGTTGCTCCTTCAGTCCCGCCTCCAAATTCAGGAAATTCAACCCAGTATCCAGTGCCTTCTCTATGAAAAATAGCAGGATAAGATTTTAGCATAATACACCTCCACAATTTCCAAATCAACTATAATCCCAAATCTTTTAATATTTTTCTCTCTAAACCTTTTCCTAGATCCTCATTACCGTGAACTGGAATAGTGACAAGATAGGGAACCCCTTCTTTCTTAAAATGATGATGACTTCCTCTCTTACGAACTTCAATCCATCCATTTGCAAGAGCTAATTTTACCATTTCCTTACCTGTGATTGGCATTTATCGTCACCTTTCTATTCAAAATTATACTTATAATGCGTATTTTTGTCAATTCTTCTATCTTATCTATTCGTAAAAAAAGAAAAAGATCAGGAAATTTCCTAACCTTCAATGTTTATTTAATTTTTTTAGCTAGCATGGTCGCAAAGCGTAGTTGAATACGATTGCCATTCTCATCGCGACGGTGAAGATGACCAGGATTTTCATTGTACTTGACCAACTCCCAATCCTTGTAGTATTCAGCCAATTCCCCTTCTTTAAATGTGAATGGGAAGTTCACAGAGCAAGGGTAATCTTCCGTATCCATAGCACAGACGATAAGGTTATAACCACCGACCGTGGTATGCTTCTGCATATTTTGAATAATAGCTGGAATACGGTCCGCTTGTAGAAACATGAGAACAACTGTTGAAACAATAAAATCATACTCTTGACCAATACTGGCTGAATTGATATCGTAAAGACCAACAGGCATGTCCAGATCTTCTTGTTCCACAATGCTTTGCAAGATTTCAAGGGCCAGTTCATTTTGATCCACAGCTGTCACATCAAAACCTTGCTGGGCTAGAAAGAGTGCATTACGGCCTTGACCACAGCCCAAATCCAAGGCTTTCACTGGTTTTACTGTCTGCATTGCCTCTAGAACCTCTGAATGAACAGGATTGGTATTGTATTTTTTAGGGAAATAATCCTCAGGTTTACAATAAAATTCTAAATACCATTCTACATCGTCTGTTACAGCCTCCACTCGGTGCCAGGCTTGTGGTTGTGCCATGGGATTGTCAGCTCCTGCTTCAAAGAGGTGTTCAGCTAGAACCTCACCATCCTCTGTCAATTCAATAAACTTGAGAGTCCCTTTTAAAACAGTAATCTTGCCCCAAGTTCCAACCTTGGTGTTGTGTTTCTGCTGAACAGCCTCTGGCATAGTTTCTTTAGTCCACAAAGGCATGCGTTTATAGGCAACTAGTTTTTCCATCTTCATTCCTCTTTTTATCGCTGATTAACAGCTTTCATAACACGCGCGATGTCGCGGTTTTGCTCACGTCGTTTGATAGACTCCCGTTTGTCGTAGTCATGCTTCCCTTTGGCAAGTCCTAAAAGAAGCTTGGCATAGCCATCTTTGATATAGACCTTAAGGGGAACCAGGGTCATTCCTGTTCCTTTGGTCTCTTGTTCCAACTTTTGGATTTGCTTTTTATGGAGCAGGAGTTTGCGACGACGTTCTGGTTCTTGGTTCCAGATATTGCCCTCTTCGTAAGGTGAGATATGAACATTACTCAACCAAACTTCTCCATTTTTTACTTGGGCAAAGCCATCCTTAAGATTGATTCGAGCAGCTCGTACACTCTTGATTTCAGTTCCAGTCAGGACCATCCCTACCTCTAGCGTATCTACGATTGTATAGTCATGGCGCGCCTTTTTATTTTGTGCGACGACCTTTCCCTCGCCCTTTGTCATGTTTGGCTCCTTTCTTAGCTACTTCCTTATAAAAAGGTTTCTTTCCTTTTTTCTTCTTGTTTTTTTGTGAATGCTTGCGCTTATCATTTGAGCGTCCTGATTTCCTCTTGTCTTCCTTCTTATCTGAACGGCGACTTGAACCACGCCCTCTGTCACTACGATTAGACTGTTTTAAACCTTTTTCAATCACATCAAACTCACTTGGGATGTAAGAGAAGTCAATTTCACCCGTCATCTTGTCGGCTCTTTCAACTCGGATACGGATTTGCTGACCTACACGGAATGTTGTTCCTGATTTTTCTCCACGAAGAGTCAAATCACGTTCGTTGAAATGATAAAATTCAGGTAGGTTAGTAATGTGAATCAAGCCTTCAACTGTATTCGGCAATTCAACAAAGAGACCAAACTTGACAATGCTGGATACAACTGCATCATACTCTTCACCCACGTATTCTTCCATATACTCAGCCTTTTTCATGGCTTCGACTTCACGCTCAGCCTCAATGGCACGACGTTCACGGTTGGAAGACTGGGTCGCAATCTCTGGAATCACTTGTTCAAAATGCTCGGCTATTTCTTTAGAACGGCCGTAATCACGAATCATACGGTGAACAAGAAGGTCTGGATAACGACGAATCGGACTGGTAAAGTGAGTGTAATAGTCAGCAGCTAGTCCATAGTGGCCGTGATTGTGCTCCGAATAGCGAGCCTGCTGCATAGAGCGAAGAAGCATCATGGACAATACATCTGCATAAGGTTCTCCCTCAACAGTACGCATGATGTCTTGGAGGACCTCCTGGCTAATCTCACTGGCAGTCCCATAAATGCGCAAGCCAAAACTCGAAGCATAATCAATAAACTTCTGAACTTTTTCAGCCTTTGGCTCCTCGTGAATTCGATAGATGAAAGGCAAATCCAGCTTGCTAAAATGCTCGGCAACTGTTTCGTTGGCTATCAACATGAAGGACTCAATCATGCGCTCGGCAACACCACGTTGACGAAGAACAATATCAACAGGCTTACCCTGTTTATCCACTAAAATCTTAGCTTCATTGGTATCGAAATTGAGGGCTCCACGTTTCACACGCATGTTTTCTAAAATTTCATGGAGCTTGGCCATAAGTTCGATACTTGGAACAATTTTCTTATATTCTTGTCTCTTCTCCTCGTCGCCAGCTAGGATATCATTGACATCGCTATAGGTCATACGAAAACTGGTCTTGATAACTGTTTGTGTGATGGTATAGTTGACTACACGACCATGTTTATCAATCTCCATAATGGCAGACTGGGTCAGGCGGTCAACTAGAGGATTGAGAGAACAGATGCCATTTGACAGTCGTTCTGGAAGCATTGGAACCACTCGGTCTGTTACATAGACTGAAGTCGCGCGGTTAAGGGCTTCCTTGTCAAGGGCAGAACCCTCGATTACATAGTAGGAAACATCTGCGATGTGAACTCCAAGCTCTAGATTCCCATTTTTCAAGACCTTGATATGCACCGCATCGTCCAAGTCCTTGGCGTCAGCACCGTCAATAGTAAAGGTAATCTCATCTCTCAAGTCCAGACGACCTTCCATATCCTGTTGAGACGGAACATCAGGCACACTTTCTGCTTCCTTGACGACAGCCTCTGGAAATTCTGAGACAATGTCCATAGACTCCAAAACTTCAAGAACATCAATTCCGACATCCGTTGAATGCCCCACCACATCGAGGACACTAGCGACAAAGAAATCATGTTTCTTGCTTGGATATTTATCGATAAAGACCTTAAGCACCTCTGTTCCCTCGAGTTTTAGGGCAGGTTTCTTAACATAGATGGGTTGGCTGATTTTCTGATTTTTCGAACGGATGTAGCCTGCATACTTGGGTTTTTCCTGATCTAGAACGATTTGGCCAACAACAGTTGTCAGACTGTGTTCTAAGATATCAATAATTTTGGCTTCTGCTGCCGTTCCCTTATTGCGGTCAGCTACTTTCTTAATCACGACCTCGACGGTATCACCATCAATAGCATAGTTGACATCGTTTTTTCCTACAAAAAGGTCGTCCTCCTCGCCTTCAAGGCTGACAAAACCAAAACCATTTTTATGGGCATGAAAAATCCCCTTGAGGGTAATCTCATGTTTTTTCTTGGCTTCCAAGGTCAGACTGCCATCTTCTTCAAAGCGTATCTGGTGCTTTCTTTCCATTAGGGACAAGGTTTTAATTAACTCACGAAAATCCTTGGAACCGTCTTTTCCCAAAGCCTGAGCCAAGTCATTGACAGTCACCTTTCCCTTATCTTGTAAATATTCTTTTATTCTATCTTTCATATTTTCTTTCTAGATTTTTTATTTTCTTTTACTGTAAAACCTTCTTAAACATCCTTTAAAAATAAAAAGAGGCAAAGACCTAGTCCTGCCCATTATTTTCTTATCTACTTGATAATACCGTCAATGCTAAGGCAATGGCTAGCCAGAAAAAGACTAAAATCCCTGTCAAACGCTGCATTACAGCTTCGAAACCGCGTGCTTTACTGCGTTCAAACAAATCACCTGAGCTGGCATCAAATACATTGCTGGATTGGTTTTTGGTTGGTTGCATGAAAATCGCAATCACAATCACAACAGATAATACTAATAAAATGGTTAATAATAGGTTATACATATCAAACTCCTTAAAATCCTTATTATTTTACCATAAAATCTACTTAGATTCAAGATGTAGGGTTACTTTTCTTTCCTTGGGACAATACTTTAAAACCTCAATCTTGTCTGGATGGGTTTTGGAGTTTTTACTGGTTAGGTAATTGATACTGCCACAAGAGGAGCATTTGAGATTAATTTTTACTCGCACTAGATTTCCTTTACTTTTAATAATGTTCGAAATTGAAGAAGGTTAAAGAGACAACTAAAGGCAACACAAAGGCTTGTCGCATAAAAGACTGCATGGTAGCCAAATTGACCTGCTACTGCAGAACCTGCCATGGGACCAACGACACCTCCCAGATAAAAGAATACCTGATTGAAGGCAAATACCCTCGAAATACCAGCTTTGGGCGTCATCTTGCTGAGAAGGGCATTAACTCCGGGAATCAAGGCACCGGTTCCCAATCCAAAGAGGAAACGATAAAGTCCTAGTTGAAGCGGGCTAGAGGCATTGGCACAGAGGAGATAGATGATGACTGAATAAAACTGGGCTACAATCAAGAGGCGATGGTTGCCAACCTTGTCACCTAGCTTTCCCATAACTCCTGCACTCATCATACTGGAAAAGCCCATACTGGATACAATCAAACCAGAGACAAAAAGAAGATTCTCTGTCTGCCCTAAGTCGCGCACATACAGAGCTAAGATAGGGCCGATTGATTGGGCTGAAAATTGGATGACAAAACTGGTCAGAAAGAGGTTGACCAAAAGATAGGGATATTTAACTGATGTAAATAATTCCTTTGTTGGGATGGACTTTTCCTTGGCTACTGGTTGAAAATCTTCCTTGATAAAGCAAATAGTCAAAACAGCGGCTAAAAATAGAAAACTACCAACCAGTAAGAAAACTGTACGAATGCCAAATAATTCTGCGATAAAGCCACCGATAAAAGGACCAGTTAACGTACCTGCTACTACTCCTGTAGACAAAGTCCCAAGAGCAGCACCTGATTTCTCCTTGGGAACCTGACTGGCTATCAAGGCTGTGGCGTTAGGAACAAAACCTGCAAATACACCATTTAGCAAACGAAGAAAGATTAACCAATAAATATTTGGGACAAAGGCTAAGCCTCCCATAGTAATGGTCATGGCCAGGCCAGCCCGAATCATCATGGGTTTTCGACCGTATTTATCAGCAAGGATACCCCAGATAGGAGAAAAGAGTGCTGCGGAAATAGCAGAGACAGAAATAGCTAAACCTGCATAAAAAGCAGCTTGATCACTCCCTACACCCAGATTTTCCACAAAGATGGGCATAAAAGGCACAACCAAAGAAATACTGGCTCCAGTCAGAAAATTACCAAACCAGGCAATGCGCAAATTATCCTTCCAGTTAATCTCTGTCATCTTGCCTACCTCCCTCAAGAAGGGTAAGTACTTGAGTTAGAAGCTGGTCCTGATTTCCATTGTTGTTTAAAACATGGCTGGCCAAATCTTTCTTTTTTTCTAAAGGCCACTGGGCTGCCAGACGCGACTCAGCTTCATCTTTGGACAAGTGGTCCCTTTTCATTAGACGTTCTACTTGGACATCTCGGTCTACATAGACCAACCAAGTCTCATCAAACCAAGAGACGTAGTCCTGCTCAAAAAGTAGGGGAATATCCATGAAGAAAATCTCTTCTGTCTGAGCCAATTGGTCTCTCAATGTAGCTAGTTCCTCACGGATAATCTCTCCTTGAGTTATCCTAGACCATTCCCGTTCCTCAGGATTTGAAAAGATAAGACTAGCTAGGAGAGGGCGATTGAGTTCTCCGTTTTTTAGAATTATTTCTTGACCAAAGTGCTGGACTAGAGCCTCAAACAGACGACCACCAGGTCTCTGTAGTTGGTGGACAACCGCGTCGGCATCCACCACTTGAAAGCCTTGCTTTCTTAGAAAATTTGTCACGGTTGACTTACCAGAGGCAATTCCTCCTGTGATTCCAATGATTTTTCCCATCAATCCCTCCTTTGACAGTTTGGACAAAAGTGGGTGCCTCGTCCGCCTAGTTGGATTTTCTCAATGATGGTGGCACAACGTGAACATTCTTGACCAGACTTGTCATAGACCTGATGAAAATCCTGCATAGTTCCATCTTCCCCAAAGGCATTGGTATAAGTCCGAATGGTTGAGCCACCTTTTTCAACAGCCTGTCCCAATACAGCAATGGTCTGGTCATGAATGACAGTCGCTTCTTCTGCTGTCAAAGTCTGAGAAGGTCTAACTGGATGAACCTGAGCTCGCCAGAGAACCTCATCCACATAGATATTGCCAAGTCCAGCTACCAAGGTCTGATCTAGGAGATGGGATTTGATAGGCTTTTTAGACTTGGCTAGGGCAGCTTGAAATACCTGCACATCAAAGTCTTGTTCGCTTGGTTCAGGACCTAGTTTTTTAGAAATAAAGCAGGCGTCTAAAAGGTCAGGAGCCAAGAGTTCCATAGTACCAAACTTGCGAACATCCTCATAAACAAGCGTGCCACCATCCTCAAACTGGAAGAAAACATGGGCATGCTTGCGTTCAGGAACCTGGTCTGGATAGTAAAAATACTTGCCTTCCATGCGCAAATGGGAAATCAAAACTTTATCTGTCAGGTAGAAAAGCAAATATTTACCACGACGTCCCATTGACTCAATAATCTGACCAGGCACTTCCTTTTGAAACTCGTCCAAATCTGTCTTAATCATCTTAGGATAACGAATTTCTATACTCGAAATCTTCTTTCCCAAAATCAATTTTTCCAAGCCACGTCGAACGGTTTCAACCTCAGGTAATTCAGGCATAAGTCCTCCTTCTGTAAAAACAAGAAGCAGGCATGAGCCCACCTCTACTTAGTATTCTTTTTCATTATAGCCAAAGTCAGCCAAATCTAGCTTTTTATCGCGCCAGTTTTTCTTGACCTTGACCCATGTTTCTAGGAAGACCTTGTCTCCTAACATGAGTTCAATATCACGACGAGCCATACTACCAATTTTCTTAAGCATAGCACCACCTTTACCGATGATAATCCCTTTTTGACTATCACGCTCGACCATAATTGTTGCACGGATGTGAACCTTGTCTGTCTCTTCGTCTCGTTTCATAGAATCAACTACTACTGCAACAGAATGCGGAATCTCTTCACGAGTTAGGTGCAAGACTTTCTCACGAACCATTTCTGAAACCAAGAATCGTTCTGGATGGTCTGTGATTTGATCAGACGGGAAATATTGGAAACCTTCGTCCAGATTTTCACTCAAAATATCCACTAAACGTGAGATATTATTTCCCTGAAGGGCTGAGATAGGAACAATTTCCTTGAAGTCCATCTGATTACGGAAATCATCAATCTGAGACAAAAGCTGATCTGGGTGAACCTTATCGATCTTGTTCACCACCAAAATCACTGGTACATTAGCAGCCTTGAGACGCTCGATAATCATGTCGTCTCCCTTACCACGCGCTTCATCAGCAGGCACCATAAAAAGAACAGTATCCACTTCACGAAGGGTGCTGTAGGCGGATTCGACCATGAAATCTCCAAGAGCCGTTTTAGGCTTATGAATCCCTGGTGTGTCGATAAAGACGATTTGTTCCTTATCAGTCGTGTAAATTCCCATGATTTTGTTGCGCGTTGTCTGCGCCTTGTCACTCATGATAGCAATCTTTTGCCCCATGACATGATTTAAAAAAGTTGACTTCCCAACATTGGGACGTCCTAAAATGGCTACAAAGCCTGATTTAAAAGTCATAATTTCCTCTTGCTATTTAAAATAATAAATCCCAGATTCGTGGGAGAAAAATCAATGCGCCTGTTAAGGCTGCGAAAAGAGAGACCACTAATACCGCGCCAGCCGCCATATCCTTGGCATTTTTAGCCAGCATGGAAAAGTGATAGTGACTGGCCAAATCCACCACATTTTCAATAGCAGAGTTGATAATCTCAAACGCTACTACCAAGAAAATGCTCAATAGGAGAAAGAGCCATTCGATTCGTGACACCTGAAAAACAAAACCTGCTAGGATGACCACGAGAGCCATCACTGCATGTTTTCGCATATTGCGTTCTTCCTTGATAGCAGTAAAAATACCTGTGAGAGCAAATTCTAAACTGGATATCAGGTCACGATTTTTCCATTTTCGTTTATTGTCTTGTGAGTCCATAGGCTGTCAAAATTTCTTCTTGTAAACCGAACATCTCCGCTTCTTCTTCCGGAGTGTAGTGATCATAGCCGTTAATATGTAAAAAGCCGTGCACTGCCAAGAAGCCCATCTCACGCTCAAAACTGTGACCGTATTCCTCAGCCTGCTCATGAGCCTTATCGATAGAGATGAACAGTTCCCCAATATAGGCATCAAACTCAGACATCATCTCTGCCAATTCTGGATTTTCAAGCAAATCCTCTTCGTCAAAGGCAATTTCCAATTCTGGTTTATACTCAAGGCTGATGACATCTGTCGGACGGTCGGTGTCACGGTACTCCAGATTGAGTTCATGACTACGCTCATTGGTCACAAAGGTGACTGCCATTTCCTTGTCTTCTTTGCCTAATTTTTGGGCTGCAAATTCCAAAATTTCTTGGGTTTGTTGCAACATTTCTTTTGAAACTTGACCAGTTTCATCTACCATTTCAATATACATGTGCTTCTCGTTTCTCTTTACTTGGCTTTATTATACCACATTTCCATGATTTTATTCTACCTTTTTGATATAATACTATGGAATACAATCACAAGGAGAGAACGATGTCATTTGACGGATTTTTTTTACACCACATGGTTGAGGAATTGCGAAGAGAGTTAGTGAATGGTCGCATTCAGAAAATCAATCAGCCTTTTGAACAAGAGTTGGTCTTGCAAATCCGTAGCAATCGCCAAAGTCATCGCCTACTCCTCTCTGCCCATCCAGTTTTTGGACGCATTCAGCTGACCCAAGCGACTTTTGAAAATCCAGCCCAACCTTCCACCTTTATCATGGTTTTGAGAAAATATTTGCAGGGTGCCCTGATTGAATCGATTGAGCAAGTGGAAAATGACCGAATTGTGGAGATTACAGTTTCCAATAAAAACGAGATTGGAGACCATATTCAGGCTACCTTGATTATCGAAATCATGGGGAAACACAGTAATATTCTACTGGTTGATAAAAGCAGTCATAAAATCCTCGAAGTTATCAAACACGTTGGCTTTTCACAAAATAGCTACCGTACCTTGCTTCCTGGATCGACCTACATCGCTCCGCCAAGTACGGAATCACTCAATCCTTTTACGGTCAAAGACGAGAAACTCTTTGAAATCCTGCAAACACAGGAAACGACAGCTAAAAATCTTCAAAGCCTCTTTCAAGGTCTGGGACGTGATACGGCAAACGAACTGGAAAGTCTATTGGTTAGTGATAAACTGTCTACTTTCCGTAACTTTTTCAGTCAAGAAACCAATCCTTTCCTAACAGAGAATTCTTTCAGCCCAGTTCCTTTTGCAAATCGTGTAGGAGAGCCTTTTACCAGTCTTTCTGATTTGTTGGACACCTACTATAAGGATAAGGCTGAACGCGACCGCGTCAAACAGCAAGCCAGTGAACTCATTCGCCGTGTTGAAAATGAACTTCAGAAAAACCGCCACAAACTCAAAAAACAGGAAAAAGAATTACTGGCGACAGACAATGCTGAAGAATTTCGCCAAAAAGGGGAATTGCTAACAACCTTCCTCCATCAAGTGCCTAACGACCAAGACCAGGTTATCCTAGACAACTACTACACCAACCAACCTATCACGATTGCGCTTGATAAGGCTCTGACTCCCAACCAGAATGCCCAACGCTACTTTAAACGTTACCAGAAACTCAAAGAAGCTGTCAAATACTTGACTGATCTGATTGAGGAAACCAAGGCGACTAATCTCTACCTGGAAAGTGTGGAAACTGTTCTCAACCAAGCTGGGCTGGAAGAAATCGCTGAAATCCGTGAAGAATTGATTCAAACTGGCTTTATCCGCAGAAGACAGCGAGAGAAAATTCAGAAACGAAAAAAACCAGAACAGTATCTAGCAAGCGATGGCAAAACCATCATCTATGTCGGACGCAATAACCTGCAAAATGAGGAGCTAACCTTTAAAATGGCCCGCAAGGAGGAACTTTGGTTCCATGCCAAGGATATTCCTGGAAGCCATGTTGTCATCTCAGGCAACCTTGACCCATCTGATGAAGTCAAGACAGACGCAGCAGAGCTGGCCGCCTACTTCTCCAAGGGACGTCTGTCAAATCTGGTGCAGGTTGACATGATAGAAGTCAAAAAACTCAATAAACCAACTGGTGGAAAACCTGGCTTTGTCACTTACACAGGACAAAAGACCCTCCGTGTCACACCAGACCCAGAAAAAATTGCATCCATGAAAAAATCCTGATTTTTTGCTTAAAATCAGGATTTTCTTTTACATTTTACTCTGCAATTAAGGTTTCCAAGCCAACCTTCATCATATCAGTGAAGGTATTTTGGCGTTCTTCTGCAGTCGTGTCTTCATCTGGATTGACCAAACTATCAGAGATAGTCATGATAGCAAGGGCGTCAACATGATGTTGGGCTGCCAAATAGTAGAGAGCTGCTGCTTCCATTTCCACAGCCTTGACTCCCCATTTACCAAGCTCGATGTTTTTTTCAAAGTAGTTTGAATAAAAGACATCAGATGACAAAACGTTCCCAACGTGGGTGGTCATACCGAGTTCTTTGGCGATATGGTAGGCCTTGTCCAGCAAATCAAAGCTAGCGATTTGTGGGAAATCGTACTGTGGCCAGTCATTGCGGATGATGTTAGAGTTGGTTGCAGCTGCTTGCGCCAGAACCAATTCACGAACGTGAACATCTTCATTCAAAGAACCTGCAGTTCCCACACGAATCAATTTCTTCACACCGTAGTCCACAATCAACTCACGCGCATAAATCGAAATCGATGGCATCCCCATCCCAGTTCCCATGACTGATACACGGTGGCCCTTGTAAGTACCAGTGTAACCAAACATGTTACGCACTTCGTTAAAACAAACAGCATCTTCAAGGAAATTTTCCGCAATAAACTTCGCACGAAGAGGATCCCCAGGAAGAAGAATTTTATCAGCAATTTCACCCTGCTGAGCAGCAATATGGATAGACATAATATAAGATACCAAACCCGTCAAAAAGCAAAGGGAAAATAGGAGTTGGGTGCAGTGAGCGATGCTCTCTAGACCAACTATCTTTTTCCCACTGCTTTTAGGGTGGGTTCAATTCCTTTCTTTCTTAATTTTGATGATATTGAGAAGCTTAGAACGGCTTTTATTCAAATCCGAACTCCCTTCTCTTCTGAGTTTTTAGAAAAGTTTTCCTCTCGTGTTCAAATTAGAACACCTCACTCTACCTTTCTTTTTTTATTTTTATAGCTAGTAAAAATCGGATTCAATCATGACTCCGATAAGCCTACTAAATTTTTATTTAAAACAGTTATAAATAAATTGAGAGTTTTTTTAATCTTTTAAATCAAATCATTGACTAGAAGAAATGGGTATTTCCTACCTAATTACTTTATTCTTTGACTTCTGACACAGTATGCTAGGCCAAGGAAAGCGGTCTAACATTTTTGCAAATTCATAGGCTAAAACAGCTGTTACTAAGAGATACGGAAGAGAATCTAAACCGACCCCAGTGAAGCCTATTACTAATCCAGTTGCAGAAATGGGCGCCCTCAAGGTCACAGATAAAAAGCAAACAGATCCCAAAAGTAAAACGGTTGGCTGACTGTCCAAACCTAGAATCATGCCCAAGAGAGCAGCACCAGCCATCCCCAAGGCAAAAGATGGCGTAAGGTTACCACCATAGGCCCCTGCCCACAGAATAATAAGAACGACCACTGCTTTTAGGAAAAACATGAGAATCACTGTTTGACCACTGCTACCATTTAAAATTTCCTGAGCCATCATGCGTCCATTTCCTAGTAGATGTGGAAAATAACTTGCCAACCCAGCAAGAAAAAGAAAAGCTGTAGGCAATGTGAGAAGTATTCGTTTATCTTTTATTCTGTTTGAAGACACTTCTTTGCTCAAACGACCAAAAAGCCAAGCTAGTGGGGTTAAGAAAAGAAGTAATAAGGGAATAATCCATATTTCCTTTAATGACCAAATGATGGCTGGAATCTGGTAGAGAGCCTGATCTGAAATAACCCAGCCTGCTATATAGGTTGAGACATAGGTAGTCAAACCGACTAAGACAAATCGTTTAATAGATAGAGCGATTCCTAGGGTTTCAAAAACAAAGAAGACACTTGTTAACGGAACCTGATAAACAGCCGCTAAACCAGCACCAGCACCACAAGCAAGGAGAAAGATTTGATCCTTCTTAGAGAGAGAACATATTTTTCCAATTGGTCCTGCAAATAGAGTTCCAATCTCTCGTGGCGCAGCTTCTTTACCAATAGGTGCTCCCCCTCCAACTGCAATGATCTGCCAAATTGAATGAAATAGCTGTCTTAAAAAATGAAGTTTGTATTGTGAAGTCTCATCCTTCATCTGATCTTTGATGGAAAAAATCTTCGACCCTTTTTGCAAGAAATACCAGACCAAGGATGAGCCAAGACCCACGATTATTAAACTTAGTCCTATCCGTGAGGAGGAAACTCCATCTGTCAAAAATCCACTATGATGCTCTGACTGACCAAAAGCTTGCTCCTCCACCATCTCCAAAAGATAATGGAGAAATATACCAGATAAACTTGAAACTATTCCTTGCAGAATTACTGCTATGAATAATCTAAAATTATAAGGGATTTTTCGAAAAATACTCCTCAATTCTATTAACATGATTACAATTCAGCAAGAATCGCTTTAAGCAAGCCTTTGAAGTCGCCTTTAACACGTTCTGTCACTTCTACAACTTCTTCGTGGTTGAGTTCTTCTTGGAAGCCTGCAGCATGGTTAGTAATACATGAAATACCGAGAACTTTCAAGCCAGAGTGGGCTGCAACAATAACTTCAGGAACTGTAGACATACCAACTGCATCTGCTCCCAATGTCTTATAAGCACGAATCTCTGCTGGAGTTTCATAAGTCGGACCAGTAACACCGATATAAACACCTTCGTCAAGCTTAATACCAAGTTTTTTAGCCACTTCTTGGGCAGTAGCACGGTATTCTGGTGTGTAGGCCTTAGACATATCTGGGAAACGAGGACCAAAATCATCCAAGTTTTCACCCATCAATGGATTTTGACCTGTCATGTTGATATGGTCTGAGATAGCCATCAAAGTACCAGGCCCATATCCAATACCGCCAGCTGCATTGGTTACAATGACACCTTCGCATCCGAGAACTTTCATCACACGTACTGGGAAAGTCACGACTTCAAGAGGATTTCCTTCATAGAAATGGAAACGACCTTGAAGAGCTAAGACCTTCCGACCTGCAAGGTCACCATATACCAATTTACCAGCGTGACCGACTACTGTAGAGCGGCCCCAGTTTGGAATCTCAGCATAGTCTACTACAACTGGATTTCCGATTTCTTCTGCCAGTTCTCCCAGTCCTGATCCAAGGATTAGACCGAACTCAGGCGTTTGGATTCCCTTGTCCTTCAGGAAAGCCGCTGTTTCATTGATTTTATCTAAAAATGTCATTGTGTGTCTCCTTTATTTTTTTTTAGAATTTGACCGATTTTGTCAAAAGTTTTAGCATTGCGAATGGTGATGTTGCGATAAAAAGGCATCTTGAGCAAGTACTTATGATAGGCAGTTGCATAGTAAGATTCTTCAGAGAATTTCCCCCAGAAAATCCCAAGTCTTCCAAAATGAAGCACTTCATTTTTCAGCTCTAAACTTTTAACCGTCGCGATGACTTGATCCACATCCAAGTCCTCAGTATAAAAGAGGACATCTTTTCGTGCCAAGTCTTTTGTCCACCATTTAGGTAGATTTTCAAGTTCCGCTTCATAGTCTTCATGACTCAGCAACGAAAAGCTCTGAATAAATGGATAATGGATTTCAAAGAAAGACTCTAACTTTTCAACCAATTGGGCTTTGGGATCTGTCGAAGTAAAGAAAATGTTGCCACTGTTGATGTAGGTTTCAACCTTTCCCAGTCCCAACTCTGTCAATTCTTGACGAAGTTGCGCCATGACAACCTTATTCTTCCCACCGACATTAATGCCCCTAACCAGTAAAGCATAGCGCGTCATCTTATACCAATTTATCTAAGAAACTTTCCCCAATCATGGCAGTTTCCACACCAAAGTTATCGGCAATAGTCGCTGAGATATCTGCAAAATGTCCTACTGGAATGACACCATTTCCTTTAAAGGCAGGGCTGTAGGCCAACAATGGAATATATTCACGAGTGTGGTCTGTTCCTGCGTAAGTTGGATCGTTCCCGTGATCCGCAGTAATCAAGAGAAGGTCATTCTCTCTCATGGCTGCGATAATTTCAGGCAAGCGTTCATCAAACTCATGCAAGCAATCACGGTAACCATGAGCATTGCGACGGTGGCCGTAAAGGGCATCAAAGTCAACCAAGTTTGTGAATGAGAATCCTTTTTCAAACTCAGCAAGTCCCATAGTCTTCAAAAGTGTATCAATTCCGTGGCTGTTTGACTTGTTGTGACCCATATCATGGTTGATACCCGCACCGTTAAAGATATCATTGATTTTACCAACAGCGTAAGTGTCGATACCAGCTTCGTTTAATTTATCCAAAACAGTCGGTTCGAATGGGGATACAGCCAAATCACGACGGTTAGCTGTACGAGTGAAGTTACCTGGTTCACCTACATAAGGACGAGCAATGATACGTCCTAGGAGGGCTGGACGCTCAAGTGTGATCGAACGAGCGTATTCACAGATACGGTACAATTCGTCCAGAGGAATAATGTCTTCGTGGGCAGCAATTTGCAAAACAGGGTCAGCTGAAGTATAGATAATCAACTCCCCAGTTTCCATTTGACGTGGTCCAAAATCGTCGATAACAGCTGTTCCTGAGTACGGTTTATTGGCTTCACGAATGACCTTGCGTCCTGAGAATTCTTCAATTTTCGTCAAGATTTCTTCTGGGAATCCATTCCAGAAAGTATCGAAAGGTTCTGTAATGTTAAGGCCCATGATTTCCCAGTGTCCAGTCATGGTATCCTTACCAAGAGATACTTCTTCCAATTTTGTTGCATATCCTGTTGGATTGCTTTCAGCTGGAACAGTCTTAAGAGGAGTTTCTCGAGGAATATTTCCAAGACCAATTTTAGCCATGTTTGGGACATTCAAACCAACTGCTTTTGAAATGTGTCCCAGTGTGTCAGAAGCTCCGTCTGGAACTCCTGCATTGACAAAGTTGTTAGCATCTGGTGCAGCACCGATTCCTACAGAATCTAGTACCACCAAGTGAATACGATTAAATTTTGACATAATGTGTCTCCTTATTATTTTGCTTTGCTTGAAGTTAAAATCTGAACCCCATTTCGTCCAGCTACGATCACCTTATCCACCATTTGGTTGAATAATCCGTGCTCTACAACACCAACGATATGGTCCAATTCTTGTCCGAAAGCAATTGGATCTTCAATGACATCCAAGGCAAGATCAATGATAAAATTCTGCATATCGGTCACAAAACGTTGGCCGTCTTTTTCACGGAAACTTGGTTTGTAGCCAGCTCGTTCAAAACGACGAAAGACCTGTTCTGCGCCGTACTGAACCACTTCTACTGGCAATTTAAAAGCACCTAGTTTCTCAACTAGCTTGCTTTCATCCACCACCCAAAAGTATTCTTTTGAAGGCGTTGCGACAACCTTCTCCATCAGAAGGGCACCACCACCACCTTTGATTCCATTAAACTGACTATCCACTTCATCCGCCCCGTCGACTGTCACATCGACGAAGTCTACTTGGTCAATAGACTTGAGTGGGATATTAAGCCCTTCAGCCTGTTTACTAGTCACACTAGAAGTCGTTACAGCTGTAATCTTCAAGCCTTCTTCCTTAATACGACGACCGATTTCTTCGACAAAATAATAGGCAGTAGAACCCGTTCCCAGTCCGACAACCATCCCATCCTTGACAAACTCAGCAGCCTTGATACCTGCCATTTTCTTCAGATTTTCCACTCAAACACCTCCATTAAAGAGCTACTTTTATTATAACATCTATTCGTTTTTATTTCATGGATACACTGGAAAAACCCGAACATTTTTATTTCGGGTTTTGATGTCCTATTTAACCATATCAGGATCGTAGTCATAGAATCCTGTATCAAGGAAACGGTTTTTAGGGTGAAGTTTACGAACTTCTTCATCCAGCAAGAAAGCTTGGTCATGGCTAAAGTTGCCCTCTTGAATCAAGCTACGCGCTTGGATAAAGAGTTTTGTAATTTCAACAAAGTTCTGACCAGGAGTGTAGAGCCCTTCTAGTTTCCAATGGGTAAAACCATGCTCCACCAATTCTGTCAATTTGGTCATCAAATCAAGGTCGTTATTGGCAAAGATATGGGTACCATGATTGTCTTCAAAAATGGAATAGTGGCTCTCTGGGTCACTTGGCTCAGCCAAGAAGAGGTCACGCTTGCGAGTCTTTTCGTCATCGATATGTGTAAAGTTATAGTAGTTTTGCAAGAGTGGACGTTTAGAATGATGGATGACACTAGCACCGTAAACCAAAACTTCAGCAGGAATTTCCAAAATCTCTGGCATTTTAAAGAGTTCAGCAGATGGAATTTCACGCGCCAAAACAGCCTCAGATGCGCCAGCCTTTTGTCCCCAGAAGTTGATCTGGCGACTGCTAGTTACCATAGTCGAAGCATCGTAGATGGTCTTAAAGGAATAACCATCACGGTTGACCACGTAAAAGACACCTGCATCACCAATCGTAATGTAGTCTGTCTTGATTTCTTCCAAGAAATCGAGGAAGGGCTTAATACGATCCATCATATCTTGGTGCATGAGGGCATTGACTGCAACAATCAATTCCTTACCAGCTTCATGAACCAACTTAGCGATTTCACGCAATTGATCATAACTAAAGGTTGTTGGCAGACGAAGACCAAAATCTTTCTCACCAACATAGATACGGTCTACGCCAGCTTCGAGCAGTTGTTTAACTTGTTCAATACTTTCAGCAGTTGCTGTAATGATAATCTTTTCCATAAGAAAAATTATACCATATTTCTGGAAAATCAGCTATTCTTTAAAAATGAAAAGGGACTTTATTCTTATTGTAACCTTTCTGTAATAATTCTCTGCTGAAAAAATGATAAAATAGGTATGTACTGTTAAGGAGAGAATAATGCCCGTAAGAAAATTACAATCCTATGAGGTAGACAATCAAGAAGAATTAAGCCAGCAGGTTCCTCGCTATCAAGATTATACACCTGAAGCGCAATCTGATGCCAATCTCAAGGAAATCCTATTTTTTGTTAATATCGCTGTTTTTTGTATCTGTATTGCTATCTTTAGTTTTATCTTTTTAGCATTAAAATTATCAACTGCTCTTGCCTTTACCGCAGCAATCGGAGCCAGCTTACTTGTCTTAAAAGTTCAACGATTTATTATCAAGCGAAAACGTAGAAGATAAATCCAAAATATCGCCCCAGCTGGAGCGATATTTTTATTTTTTCTTTTTAGATGGTGTGTGGATGGCAATCTTCACTTCAAAGACTGTTCCTTTCGGTTTATTATCTTTAACAGTAATGGTTCCTTTTAGGGCATCTACAATTTGCTTAGCTAGGGATAACCCTAAACCAAAACCACCTTTTTGACGGGTTCTAGCCTTATCAACTCGATAAAATCTATCAAAAATTTTCTTCTTATCTTCTGCTGAAATACCGACTCCATTGTCAGAAACTAACAAATAAAGATTACGATCAGTCGCTGAAATCATAAAATCAATTTCACCATCCTCCTCAGTATATTTGATAGCATTATCAAATAGGATGGTCATCAGTTGTTTTAGTAAAAGTTGATCTGTGACAATCGTTCGATGGATGCGATTTTCAAAACGGAAGACACGGTCGTTTTCCGAGGCAATCATCTCATAGTTCGTGAAAGTCGTATTAAAAAAGCTAGTTGGAACTTCTGCAAGTTCTGGCTTAATCCCATCATCTCTACGAGCTAAATTCAACAAGTTTGTCGTCAAAAACCTCATGTTTCGAACTTCTTCCAAACTCGAGGCAATGCTTTCGCTCACATCCATAATGGTAGCTTCTGGCTTACGGAAAAGGGTTTCTAAGCGATTTTGCAAAACAGCAAGTGGAGTTCGTAACTCATGACTGGCATTTTCCACAAAGGACTGCTGCTTCTGCATGCTCTCAAGCAGGGGCCGAACACTGACCCTAGCTAGATAGAGACTGGCAAGTAAAGACAAAATCCAGAAACTTGCCATCACGACCACAATCAATTTCTCGTGCTTTTGACTGGCCTGCTCCAACTGACTGGTATTAATCAAGACAGCTGCATACTTGATATTGGTTGAAACCGAACTGATATTGGTTTCCATCAAAATCATGCGATAGATTTCTTCCTGTCCATAGCTATTAAAAACCTGAATCTGATAGATATGACCTAATTCTTTTTTCTCCAGTTTAATCTTATCCAAGCCCAAAAATCGGTTTCCAGAAAGGAGCTGGGTAAAATTCTTATCAAAAAGAATGACTTCTGTGTTAGAACTAACATTTGGTTTTATCTCCGTCTTGCTAGTATCTGTAGCGGCATTCTCTAAATCTTTAATCTCTTCTGTTGCCCTATTTACAGCAAGCTGAATAACTGCCTGAGGATTATTACTCAAACCATGTAGCGTATCGTCCACCGAAGTATAGAGACTCGAGTGCATGACCTGTAAAATAATCAAGGTCATGGTAGAGAAAATCAGAGTGAAGACACCAAAGTTGCGGATAAAATAACTAAAGTCATCCGCATACCATGTTTTTTTTAGTTTACTGAACATCTTTTAAAATATACCCAACACTACGCAAGGTTTGCAAATTCTCTGCAAAAGTGGTTCCTTTTAATTTCTTACGGACTTTTGAAACATAGACTTCGACAACCGAAATCGTTGTGTCACTATCAAATCCCCATAGACGATCAAAAATCTGAGTCTTGGGCAAAATAACATTTTGATTTTGAAGGAAATAAACTAGTAAATCGAACTCTTTCCCCAGCAATTCGACAGGAGTATCTTCGACCTTAACGGTGTTGGTTGACAAATTAACCACAATATTTCCATAAGTCAAGGTGTTTTCATTAAACTTGCCTGAACGTTTGAGAAGGGCTTGAATCCGCATTTTGAGTTCTTCTAGGTAGAAAGGTTTTGTCAGATAATCATCCGCTCCCAGTTCAAATCCATGTCCCTTGTCATCCAAACTTTCCTTGGCAGTCATAATCAGAACTGGTGTCGTAATTCCCTTTTCACGCAATTCTTTCAATACTTGGAAGCCATTTTTTTCAGGCAGCATCAAATCGAGCAAAATCAAGTCATAGACGCCACTCTCAGCTTCGTAGAGACCTTCTTCCCCATCAAATACCTGCATGACATCTGCAAAATCGTCTAAAAAGTCAAATACTGAATTTGACAGGCCTAGGTCATCCTCAACCAATAAGATTTTTATCATGAGAAACTCCTCCTTATTAAAACCATTATACCAAATTTGCCTTAAAAAAAACTCAACTCTCTGCATTTTACATGAGATAGCTGAGTTTTCTTTTTATTTTAGACTTATTTATGCATTTCCATATTGAAGAACAACTGCTTCCACTGCAGCTTTTTCACGGTTAATCAAGTCAACACGCGCTGCAATTTCCTTGATTCCCATACCGATGTTACGGCTAAGAGCAAGGTCAGAAAGTTGTGGCTCAAAGAATTCCTTGTACTCTGCCAAACGTTGCTGAGTCTTAAATACGTGTGCAGGAAGGATAACAAAGCTATCAAAGCTCATATCTCCTCCAAGGGCTGCCTTAATCCAAGCCCAGTTTTCACGAGCCCAAGACCATGCTGTTTCCTGAGTTGCTTGATGGCTTAAGAACTGGAAGTACCAAGCAGACAAGTCTTGTGGTTTGACCACAAATTTGTCCTTCCAAGAAGCAATCAAGTTTTGGATATTATCCGCATCTGTACTGTATGCAAGAGCAGCTGCCAACTGGCGTTTAAAGACAGCATCTGTTGCATGAGTATAAGTATCAAGATAAAGTGCTAACAAGTCTTTAGTCTCATGATGTTTCATCTCATTGATCAGAACTTGTGAGCGAATAGCTGCTGGAAGTCCTGCAAGATTCTCCTTGTGAGCCGCGAAGATTTGGCTAGCGACTTGACTAGCTTCTGCATCATTTGAACGAATCATCATAGAAACAGCCAACTGACGAACCAATTCATCCTCATCTGATTCGCCATCTTTAGCTTCAAAACCAAGACGGTCATAGTTGTGACGAGCCAATTTAGCAACCAAGGCTTTGAAGGCTCTTTCAGCTTCTGTTCCTTCATCTATAAAGCGCTCAAGAGCAGATATTACTTGAGAAACAGCTGAAACGACAAGGTAAGATTCTTCTTTAGCGAGTTTATCAAGTACTGGAAGCAAGTCTGCATAAGAAATGTGCCCTGCTTCAGCAAGCAAGCGACGTTCTTGGACGATTTGCAGTTTACTTGTATTATCAAGCTCAACTAGGTCAGCAAGAATAGCATCTAGCAAGTCTCCTTGATAGTCTGTAATGTAGTGAGCTGTATTTTCAGTATTGAGACGAAGAGCTCCTTCATTTTCAGCAAGAAGGGCTGCGTAGCCAGGGATTTCGATGCTTTCAGTTTCGAGTGTATCAGGCAAGCCTTTCCAGTTGCTGTTTAGTGGCACAACCCAGAGACGGTTCTTGTCTTCGTGCTCACCGATGAAGAATTGTTTTTGTGAAATCTTCAAGACATCATTTTCAACTTTGACAGTGAGAACTGGGTAACCAGGTTGTTCCAACCAAGAATCCATAAAGGCTGCGACATCACGTCCAGACGCGTGACCAAGGGCATCCCAAAGGTCACGACCAATTGTATTGCTGTATTGATGTTTTTCAAAGTAGGCATGCAAACCTTTGGCAAAATCGGTATCACCTAGCCAACGACGAAGCATGTGCATGAGGCGACTTCCTTTGGCATATACGATAGCTCCATCAAAGAGCGTATTGATTTCATCTGGATGTTTCACTTCGACGTGAACAGACTGAACACCATCAGTAGCGTCACGTTTCAAGGCAGACGGAACACCACCTGTTTGGAAATCTTCAAAGATATTCCAGCTTGGTTCAATAGCATCCACACAGACGTATTCCATCATGTTGGCGAAACTTTCATTGAGCCAAAGGTCATCCCACCATTTCATCGTTACAAGGTTACCAAACCATTGGTGGGCCAATTCATGGGCCACCACAAGGGCAACTTGTTGACGGCTAGCAAATGTTGAGTTCTCATCTACAACCAAGTAAACTTCACGGTAGGTCACAAGACCCCAGTTTTCCATAGCACCAGCTGAGAAGTCAGGAAGGGCAATGTGGAGAGATTGAGGAATTGGGTATTTAACACCGTAGTAATCTTCGTAAAACTCGATAGAGCGAACGGCGATGTCCAGTGAGAAATCAAGGTTAGAAAGCGGATGTGCTTTGGTAGAGTAGACACCTACAAGGGTACCATTTTTAGTTTTAGCCGTCACACCTTGCAAATCACCAGCAACAAAGGCCAACAAGTAAGAAGACATGCGAGGTGTTGTCTCAAACTTCCAGATACCTGTTTCCTTACGGTTTTCAATATCAATTTCTGGCATGTTTGACAAGGCCAATTCACCTTCTGCTTGGTCAAAACGTAGAGAGAGGTCAAAAGTTGCTTTGGCTTCTGGCTCATCCACACATGGGAAGGCTTCGCGCGCAAAATGGCTCTCGAATTGAGTTGACAAGACCTCCTTCTTAACTCCATCAACTGTGTAATAAGAAGGGTAAATCCCTGTCATGTTGTCTGTAATTTTTCCTGAGAAAGCGATAACCACTTCAACTTGACCTGCTTCCGCAAGTTCAAAATGAAGGGCTTCATTGTCATGATCAACTGTAAATAGACGAGCTTCCCCTGCAACTTCTACAGAAGCGATTTCCAAGTCTTTTTGGTGGAGGGAAATACGGTCACTCTGTGCTTGACCACTAATAGTCACCTTTCCTGAAAAAGTCTTGGTCTCACGACTCAAGTCTAAAAATAAATCATAATGTTCAGGAACAAATTGCTTAATAAAATGTTCAACTGCTTGCATAGTTTTCTCCTATCTAAGTTTAAGAGCTAGAGCTCTTCTTCAAACAAACTTATTATATCATGTTTTGCTTGAGAAAAAAGGATTGGACGGCGATTTCCAAAACTTTCTTCCTTCTAGCAATCTACAGTGGGTAGACCTTGCGAAATTCTTCTAAAACAACCTTGCTTTCAGGTGTAAAAGTCAGTCCTGCTTCTTTCAGCCACTCGGCGAAACAATCCTCATGAACCTGACGCCAATAGGCTAGGGATTTGTCACCTTCCCCTTCCTTAAAGGCATGTTGAGCAGAAACTTGATTGAAGGGCTGGACAGAAACCTTTGTAATTTCAACAATACAGACAGCCTGATTTTGACTATCTAAAATGACATCAAAAGTTCCTTCTTGAGGAAGAGACTCGGCTTCTAGTGCATAGAGGTCGTAGGCTGAAGCTGTTGCTGTTTTTTCGCCTTTTAAAACCAAATCCGCTAAAAGGTCTGGTTCCTCTCCAAAAGCCCAAGCATCGATTTCATCTCCTATATAGGGGTTAATTTGCTTGTAGGCGTTCCACATTTCTTGCGGGGTCATGGGTGCTCCTTTGTAATTTTTTACTTTCTTCTTTTATGTGTTTAAGATGATCTGCATGGTCAATCTCTAAATCAAAAATCTCCGGAATAGAGCTGTAATGGAGAATACATTCGATATCCATCTGATTCATTTTTTGTATGAAAGAAACATTCAGATATCCTGCTACAGCAAAGTCAATATTTTTAATCCTTGCTTTATCCTGCATCTGTATTAACATATCTAACATAATTGGATTTTCCATATCGTGCCATTGACTGTTTCTAACAGCGGCAAAAACAAAAGAAGTCAAATCATTCATTCCAACTACAATCTTTGAAATGCCCGTTTCCAGTATCCTATCCAAGTCAAAATACGCTGACGATAATTCAATCATCGTACCAACTTTCCCAGTAAAACCATGTTCACGCAATACTCTAATAGCTTGCTTTAACTGCTCAGCATCATTGACAAAAGGAAAGATAACAGATAGATTGGGATTGTTTTGATAAACTGCTGTAACGACATTTGCCTCAGCTTGAAATTCATCCGGACACGCCAGCAAACGCCTAGTTCCTCTATATCCAAATAAGGGATGATTTTCATCAAAATACTCTTTAGTCCCCTTTAGACAATTAGCTTCTGTATTCGTTAATTCAGTAAAACGATACCAAACTTCTTCATCTGAGTACAGGGAGCAGATAGTCTCTAGATAATCTTTTACAAATTGCTGACAACTTGGTAATAGTATATTTTGATTGACCTCTCTCAACAAATATTCCCCACGAATCATGCCAACATGATGAAATAGTTGTGGGTAAACTTTTTCATCAAGTTTTTCGCCACTAAGGGCAAGTTGCTTTCTCATCATTCACCTTCCAATTCATGTAAGAAGTCTTGTCCAGTTCTGGAAATCCTAATAATTCTGCTTTGACTTTCAAGACTACTGGCGATGCATTTTCTTCTGTGATTTTCTGAATATCCATCCAACTCCTCCTACTTCAAAGACCAGCCACCATCTATTGTCAGAATTTGACCCTGCATTGCAGCTGCCTTTCCACTGGCCAAAAAGAGACTGACTTCTGCCACTTCCTCTGGCTCGATCCAGCGCTTGATTGGTGTTTCACTAGCAACCCAGTCAGCCAATCCACCTGGCTCAAAATCTGCAGCGGTCATAGCTGTCTTGACTGCTCCTGGAGCGATACCAAAGACCTGAATCCCAGTTTCAGCATAGTCTAGAGCCAACTGCTTGGTGAAGCCAGCCAAGGCATGCTTAGATGAAGTATAGGCGTGACCACCTCCACCTGCTAAGCTAGAAGCGATGGAACACATATTGATAATGGTCCCTTTTTTATTCTCCAACATTTGTGTCAAATAATAGCGAGTCAACTCAACAGGAGTCATGTAATTAATTTCAAAAATTTCTTGAATTTCCTGCGCTGTTTGTTCCAAAAGTGGTTTATAATCATCCAAAACTCCAGCAGTATTGCACAAAACATCAACCTGAGGACACCAATCAAAAATAGGCTCTAAGTCCAAGGTCAAATCTCTCTGTAAAAAATGGAAATCACCCTGTAAGAGTGGATTTTCACCTTGGTCCACTCCATAAACTTGATAGCCCTTCTCTAAAAAAAGTCGAGCTTGAGCCAGGCCAATTCCTGAACTCACTCCCGTAATCAATACACGTCTAGTCATACACTTCTACCCAATCCTTCGCCAAAACATCACAAGGTGTCGGACTCCACATGGAAAAACCTTCTCCTTCTCCAGACACGTTGATTAGGAAATAAGGCGTCACTTCAAGTGCAACCCCGTTTTGTTCAATAGTATCAAAGAGTTGGACATAGTTTTCAGCACCTCCCCAACCAGTTCGTACATATTTTTTCTTAGCCTTTAACCCAGGTAGAATTTCTTCAAATGTCATGTTTTTCTCCTTTAATATCAATAATTCTCCCCTTCATTATAACAAAAAAACCGCTTTAAAACGGCTTTTTGACTGTGATTTATTTACATCTGCTTCTACTTACGGCAAATTATTCCCTGCAGCAAGATAAATTTCATACCATTCTTTTCTTGTTAAGCTAAAGTTTGCCGCTTGACTAACTTCTCTCAAGTGCTTAGGATTTGTTGTACCTACGACTGCCTGCATTTTTGCTGGATAACGCAATATCCAAGAAATGGCAATAGTTGAAGAGGTTACTCCATATTTAATAGCTAAACGATCAAGTACTTGATTTAAAGCTTGAAATTTCTCATTTCCAACAAAATTCCCTTTAAAATACCCGAATTGTAAGACAGACCATGCTTGAATGACCACATCATGTAATTTGCAATATTCAAAAATGCTGCCATCTCGCATAGTTGCTTGACTATCTTCCATATTAACATGAAAGCCTGATTCGAATCCTGGTGTAAAAGCCGCACTCAATTGTAGCTGATTAAAAGCTAACGGCTGCTTGACATCTTTTTTAAGCAACTCCATCATCATAGGATTTTGATTAGAAACTCCAAAATCTCGAACCTTACCTTGTTTATAAAGGAGATCAAAGGCTTCTGCTACTTGGTCAGATTCCATCAAAGCATCTGGTCGATGAAGAAGCAAGCTATCTAGATGATCAATCTTCAATCTTTGCAAAATTCCGTCAACTGATTTTACAATATAGTCCTTAGAAAAATCAAAATAGGCAAATTCTTCAATGCGAATGCCACATTTGGACTGAATCCACATCTTTTCTCTTAAATCTGGACGATTTTTTAGGACAAGACCTAACAGTTCTTCACAACGACCACGACCATATATATCAGCCAAGTCAAAAGCATTGATTCCAACAGAAAGTGCTGTTTCTACAAGCTCTTCAACTTCTTTTACAGACTTATCTTCTATTCTCATCATTCCGAGAACAATTTCTGATAATTCTTTGTCATCTTGACCAATAGTTATGTATCTCATCAAATTTGTCTCCTTTAATTTCTAACATTCTTCCCTTCATTATAACAAAAAACCGCTTTAAAACGGCTTTTTGACTGTATATTAGTTAAATAAACTAATAGCTATCCAATTTTTAAATTATTTAAGTTCAATCAGTTTATTATAAATTTTTTCAGTTAACTCTTTCTGCTGTGTTCCTGTTAAATAGTGTGATGTACGAATTAAAACTGTTCCATAAACATAGTGTGAACCAGGATTTAAAGCAGTACCATCAAATGCGCTAATATATGTGTTGCGTTTCTCAGCTTCTTCTTTTGTCTTATACACCTCTACATTTCCACCAGCATCATTTCCTTTCTGAACAATATCAGATCCCTCTACTGAATGTGTAACTTGATTGTCAACAAAATATACAGACGCTGTATACCCACCTTGTTTATTCAATTTATTATTTGGATCGTTATTTTCAGTAACAGACTGTACTCCTGTAATTGAAGAAATTTCTTTGAGTCTTTCTTCAACAAAAGTATTAGATGGATTTGTAATTTGTTTTAGCTGAAGAATACTATTTTGATAAAGAGTCTGTTTGTCAGATAAATTTTTTATTGTTTCACTATAGTCCACTGGCTTGCTTAATTCTTCTATTTGCTCCTCAATCTTAGCAGTTGATTTCTCCATTTCTGGTACTTTTCGAAGCGAATTCTGACTATCTTCAATTGCTTTTTTTAATTCTTCTAATTTTTTTGAATCCAATGGCTCTTCGCCACTATCAATTACCTTCTCAGCCTCAGCTATTTGGTTTTCAACCTCTTTATTTTTTTCTTGTAAATCTTTGACTATATCTTCAAACTTAGTTACAGCAGATCTGTAGGGGACATAAGATAAGAAATAGTATCCAAGACCAGAAATTCCTAATATCAGACACATTGACAATATAATTATTTTTTTCTTCATATTAATCTCCAAAAAATATTTAATATCTCCATAATTCTACTATATTACCCCAAAACACGCAACAAAAAACCGCTTTGCAACGGCTTTTTGACTGTATATCTACTAAATTTTTCCTACCACTGCAATCCAGCTGCTTTAATTTCTTTCTTAGAGGCATACTTGCCATTTGGTTTATGCCATCTTCCTCTGGAATCTTTGAAATAACCACCTGAATTTGCTGATTGCGTGTTTGATTCCTGACTCTCTTCCTTTTCTTGTTCTGCTTGACGAGCCTTTTCTTCCTCTTCTTTCGCCTTCTTCTCGGCTTCTGCTTTTTCCTCCGCCTCTTTCTTAGCCTTTTCCTCAGCTTCCTTCTTGGCTTTTTCTTTTTCTTCTTTTACCTTTGCGTCTTCAACTAGGTTTTTAGCAGTACCATCCAAATAGTTAATTTCTGCATTAGCCGAAACATTATCTAAAATGACATGTGTTACAGAATACTTATCAACCTTTTCCTTACTGCTCTCCAATTTAATTTCCAAGAGTTTACCATTTTCATCAACGCCTACATATTGCAACTCAAGCTGTCTGGGAATTAGCTCATCTTTCTGATAAATTGGTGTCACCTTATAATCAAGATAGTAGTTAGGATGATTATCGAGCCATGAATCTAATCGATTTTCATAGTATAGCATACTACTCTGGTTATATTCGTCAGTTCCAGAATAGTTTCCAGCATTAAGCCAGTTAGTCATAGGAACTAAATTTCTCTTTTCATCATTCAAACCACTAAATTGGTAACCAATTAAATGACCTCTACTCATCAACCAAGCTTCTTCCCGTCCATCTCCGTAGAAAAATTTATAATTGTGCCACCCAACTGGATCATAGGTTAATTTTGAAGCTCTTTTTTCAGTTGGCTCATCGCTATCCTTTAGCTGAATATGAGCACCCGTCGCACGATTTTTAGAATCCAGTTCTCCAAGCTCAAGCTGTTTTTCATTTTTAAAGGGCAAGAGACCAGCTTCTTTGAACAACTTCTCATCAAACTTAGCTTGTGTTTGTTCCACTTTTGCTTCTGAAACTTTTGCTTCTCCCTTATGACCAGAACAAGCCGCCAAAGTAAAGGCTGACAAAATGGATAGACTAACATAAACAAACTTCTTCATCTTTAACATCTTTTTAATTACCTTTAGCATTTTTATTTTATTTTACTATAATATATCAAAATAATCAATTTTATTATATATTATTATTGTTAAAAACCGCTTTGCAACGGCTTTTTGACTATATTTCACTCCATTTTATATTCTTAAACCCACGAAACAAGACAAAGATTCCAATAAAAAAACGACAACCACTTTTCAGCAGTTGTCGTTGCTTATCTTTTTAATCTTTTCCACCAAGTCGACTATTGATATTCATCATGATACTAGCTATTTTTTCACCCCAGTACGGATCTGATGCATAGCGTACATTCATTCCCGTCGCTTTATTTCCAAGGTGATCTCTTCCACGGTCAATATAGTTCTCACGAATCCACTTGGCCGCACCAAGAATTCCTTTATCTACATCATCAAATCTCTTAGCTGAATCATAGGGACTAGTATCGTAAGCAGCTATTCCGAAGAAGTTATTTTTATCATTAGCAATTTGGCTTCGTCCCCAAGCACTTTCTAGCGCACTATGAGCCATTAAATAGAGAGCATTGACACCATAACGTTTTTCAGCTTCTTTAAAAATTGCTCCTTTACCAGCAAGACGGCTGTTTCGGATATTCATCATCGAATAAACTCTATTTAATTCATCCGCACTATAGTTGGTTGGTTCAGTTAAATTCTTGAAAAGGAAACGATTTTTGATAGTAAACCCATCGAAATGTTCTCCATCCTTTGAATAATACTTCTTACCAATTTTCATGGCTGAAGTATGTGGAGCTACCCGAATACTAGTGTATGGAGAAAGTTCATGATATAGGAATCTTCCATCTGTAGTATAGTGAGGAATAAACTCACTTCCTTCCTCAACTAAAGCCAAATCACTTTGATTCATATAACCGGACAATCCTGATATTGAAACAGCTAGACGACTACCCTTGCTTTTAGAGCCATCATAGGTCACAATGCTTCCCTGATTGACATAGCTCAAAATATCTCCTGATTCGCTATAAATATAGGCTGTGATTGGTTTAACCTTAAAATATTTTGGACTTTGAATCCATTTTCCATTACTCTGGAAGAAATACTCTTTATTTTTAATATTAAAACCACCAGTAACATAGCTTCCATCTTCTTTCAGGTAGTACCATGCATTGTAGTTAGGATCAAAAATCCATTCATTCTTGGCCATATAACCACCAGATTTGAGGTAATAAGCACCAATCCATTCACGTGAAGCATAAGCACCACCTGATTTTAGGTAAAACCAGCTATTATAAGATTTATCAAAAATCCATTCTTTTTCAGCCATTGCTCCACTATTCTTTAGATAGTAAGCATCTTTCCACTGATTAATAGCCATCACACCATCACTGTTAAAATAGTACCATGTGCCCTTAATCTTTTCCCATTTATTACGAAGGATTTTTCCTGAATCTGTAGCATAATACCATTTATCAGTAATCTTCACCCAAGCATTTTGAGCCATTGCTCCACTACTATTAAGAAGATAATCGTTCACTAGAACATTGCTAGCCATAACTCCATCTTGCTTGAAGTAATACCAAACATTGCCAATTTTTTCCCATCTATTACGAACAATCTTTCCTGAATCTGTAGCATAATACCATTTATCAGCAATTTTCACCCAGGAATTTTCTACCATTGCTCCACTAGTACGAAAAGCATAGTCATTAACAATAGTATTGCTGGCCATGATTCCATGTTGATCAAATAAATACCAGACACCCGCAATTTTTTTCCAATTTTTTATTGGTTGATTATTCTCATAAAAAAGCCATTTCCCATGCTCTTTCTGCCAACCATTCTTATGAGCTTCTTCAACTTTTTCTTTATTTGAAATAGCCTCTTTTTTAGAATTATTTTCTTTTACAATAACTGGTTCTTTCTTTTTTTCCGTCTTTTCAGCTTCATTCTTTGTATGTTCAACAACTTTTTTCTCTTCTGATGCTAGAGTCTGATTTTTATCTTTAGACTGATTTTTGTCCACAGACTGACTCTTATTCGTCGTTTGACTTTGGTCTGTTGTTTTACTATCTTCAGCAAAGACTGATATTGTGGGCACAATTGCCAATGCAAGCACTGCCGTGCTTACAAGTAGTGTTCTCTTCATTTTACTCCCCTAAGTAGATATTCATCTACATCATTCGTAATTAACTTTATTTTAACATAGTTAAAAGATGAAAATATTACAAAATGATGAAAATTCTATATCTTATTGACAATAAGGATAGTCTAGCTTATCTAAGGCTGGCTTTTAACTTCCTTGCGTAGATTTTCTAGACTGCTGATGCCGTATTTATCCATAACCTTTGGTAAATTTTCGATGATATCAGGACAGGCATATGGATTAGTAAAATTGGCTGTTCCAACTCCAATAGCCGATGCTCCAGCCAGATACATTTCTAGGGCAGCTTCAGCCGAATCTACTCCCCCCATTCCAATGATAGGTAGGTCTGTTGTTTGGGCTACTTGGCGAATAAGCTTGAGGGCTACTGGAAAGACGGCTGGGCCTGACATCCCACCTGTTCCATTGGCCAAGATTGGTTTGCGAGTTTTGAGGTCAAAGCGCATTCCAACTAGAGTATTGATCATGGTCAAGCCACTTGCTCCCGCATCTTCTGCAGCTTTTGCGACAGTAACGATATCGGTCACACTAGGGGTTAGTTTGACATAAACTGGCACATCAGAAGCTTCCACAGCTGCTTTCACCACATCATAAGCCAAATCTGGATCTTGGCCAATCAGGAGTCCATGATTACAGTGGTCAACATTGGGGCAAGAAATATTGAGCTCAATAGCCTTTACATTGGCTGCCTTGGAAATACCATGAGAAACAGCTGCATACTCTTGTTTTGAAAAACCAGCCACATTGGCAATAATAGGAAGATTTGGATATTCTCTTTCCAGCCAAGGTAACTTTTCAGCCAAAACAACTTCCAAACCAGGATTTTGCAAGCCGATTGCATTAAGCATGCCAGCGGGTGTCTCTGCCACCCTTGGAGTTGGATTGCCAAAGCGTGGTTCAAGGGTTGTCGCCTTGATCATAATAGAACCCAAAAGGTCTAAATCATAGTACTTGGCATACTCTTGACCAAAACCAAAACAGCCTGATGCTGGAATAATCGGATTTTTCAAATCCAAGCCTGGTAGAGAAACTTGTAAACGATTTGTAGTCATGATTTTCTCCTTATAATACAACTGTTCCTGTGCGGAAAACAGGACCATCTTCACAGACGCGTTGGCTGACCGTCTCACTTTCTGGTACTTTTAGGACACAGGCATAGCAAGCTCCCATCCCACAAGCCATACGAGATTCTAGAGATAGATAGGCTCTTGGGTGGTCATAAAAGGTTTGATTGATATACTTCATCATTCCAGGCGCCCCACATGAGTAAACAGCATCAAATTGATTGTCTAAATCCTTGATAACAACGGAAACATTTCCCTTAATACCATAAGAACCATCATCTGTCGTTACAAAGACTTGACCATATTGAGCTAATTCCGTCTCTAAAATAACAGCATCCTTATTAGCAAAACCGAGAACTGTCACTACTTTCACACCACGCGCATGCAATTCCTTGGCCACCTCAAGTAAAGGAGGTACACCAATCCCCCCTCCAACTAAGAGAATCTGGCTCTGCTCATCCAGGTCAGACAAGTCAAATCCATTCCCCTGAGGTCCCATCACATCAAGAGTATCTCCCTGACTTAAGGTTGAAAAAATAGCTGTCCCAGCTCCTTCAATCCGGTAAATGAGATGACACTGCTTCTTTACCTTATCAATAGACGAAATTGAAATAGGACGACGCAAGAGATGGGCGTCATCAGGCACACGCAGATGAAGAAATTGGCCTGCTCGCATGGCTTCAACCATTTCTCCTTCTAGAACTAATTCAAAGATTGCTGGCGCGATTTCCTCCTGTGCTACCACCTTCATGGTTTCCAAACGAATTGCACCCAAACGTTTCTTACATGTGGGATTCATGACTTTTCCTCCTTAAATTTTAAGGGGACCAGATAAAGAAAAGACCTTGCTAGTGCAAGGCCTCAGTTAAAATCGTACAAGACAAGAGAGCACACTCAAAAAGTCCCCTCTAGAAAATTGTACTATTCTTTTATCTGACACCTTGTGAGTCTCTCTGGACTCCCCTTAAAGGTTAAATTTTTACTAGTATACTCTTTCAACCAAAAAAAGTCAAGTAGAAAACGAACATTCTACTTGACTTCACGAGATTATTTTTCACGAATGACTTCAACCTTGTAGCCATCAGGGTCTTTGACAAAGTAATAGTTAGGTGCAGTTCCTGGTAGACCATTTGGTTCAGTAACTTCATAGCCTTTGGCACTATGCTCTTGATGAAGCGCCTCAAGATCAGGTGTACTGAGGGCGATGTGGGCAAATCCATCTCCAACCACATAAGGACCGTGATCGTAGTTATAAGTCAACTCCAACTCATAGTCGTCACCCTCAAGTCCTAGATAGACAATCGTGAAGGCATGGTCTGGAAAATCTCTGCGACGCAATTCTTTAAAACCAAAAGCATCTTGATAAAATGCGATTGATTTTTCAAGATTCTCTACTCGCAAGCAAGTATGTAGCATTTTTGAAGCCATATTTTTCTCCTTTATTTTTAAAAAGACTGGGACAATCCTGTTCCAGTCTTATCTGTTATTATTTACCAAGTTTTGCTTTAGCTGCATCTGCAAGAGCTGTGAAAGCTGCTGCATCGTTAACAGCCAAGTCAGCAAGCATTTTACGGTTAACTTCGATCTCAGCCAATTTCAAACCATGCATCAATTGTGAGTATGAAAGTCCGTTCATACGAGCTGCCGCGTTGATACGAGTGATCCACAATTTGCGGAAGTCACGTTTTTTCTGACGACGGTCACGGTATGCATAGTAGTAAGAGTTCATTACTTGTTCTTTTGCAGTACGGAACAAGATGTGTTTAGCTCCATAGTAACCTTTTGCTAATTTAAGAATACGTTTACGACGTTTGCGTGATACAACGCCACCTTTAACACGTGCCATGTTTTATTTCCTCCAAATATTTCCTAGAATTGTTTACTTACAGTCAAGCTATTATTTCAAGCGAGTAAGCATTGCTTTGATACGTTTGTAATCTCCTGAATGCACCATAGATGCTTTACGAAGATGACGACGTTGTTTCTTAGTTTTTCCGTGGAAACGGTGAGAAGTGTAAGCACGGAAACGTTTAAGTCCACCAGAACCTGTACGTTTGAAACGTTTAGCTGATGCGCGGTGTGTTTTTTGTTTTGGCATGATTTTTTCTCCTTTATTTAACTTTCTGACAATTATTTTTTGTCAGTCGCTGGCGCCAATTGCATGAACATTTGACGTCCATCCATTTTAGCACGTTGTTCGATGATGGCAATATCTTGAGTTGCTTCAGCAAACTCGGCTAAAACTTTTGCACCAATCTCTTTATGGGTAATCATACGACCCTTAAAGCGAATAGATACCTTAACTTTATTTCCTTTTTCAAGGAATTTACGTGCATTGCGAAGTTTTGTATCAAAGTCACCCTTGTCAATAGTTGGACTTAGACGAACTTCTTTCACAGTAACAACACTTTGTTTTTTACGTTGTTCTTTTTGCTTCTTCTGGTACTCAAATTTGAACTTACCGTAGTCCATAATTTTTGCAACAGGCGGTTTGGCTTGGGGTTGAATCAATACTAGGTCAACATTAGCGTTATCAGCCAAAGCTTGCGCTTCACTGAGTGGCTTGATGCCTAGCTGTTCTCCTTCAAGACCAATCAAGCGAACTTCACGTACACGAATCTCATCATTGATGAATAAGTCTTGCTTTGCTATGGTTTTCACCTCTTTTGTTTTATTAGAGAAAAACAATAGCGGACTCGTAAATATACAAGCCCGCACGTTATGATAGCGTTTCTTAGAAACTTTTCATCCGTAGGGCCAGGCAACTTAATGTCACAAGGCGAGAAGCTCTCACTTCTGCTTTTCTCAACTTTTATATGATACCAAGTTTTCTAGCCCTTGTCAAGATAAAAAGTTATTTTTTTGAAAAGTTTGTGTTTATATTTTGACTTGGTTTTCGAATCAAAAAGAGAGAATCAAGTTGATTCCCTCTCTATGTTAGTTTTTACTTATTTTCCCTGTAGGAAAGCTAGAATCTATTAAAAACTTCCTTTTTACGTGAACTTCCCCATCTTTCGATAAATAGAATTCCCACTAACAAAAGGATAATCAGGCAAGGAAGTAAGACCATTCCCATACTCCAATTCAGATTGACATTATCAATTTGCTTAGGTAATCTTCCAGATAAAATCTCCACTGAACGCAAGTAAGTAAAGGGAATCAGATGTGCAATCTTTTGGAGAGGCTGGATTGTTTGGATGCCAAACAATAAGCCAACAATCCCAATAAGTGACAGAAAGAGGACAGGCATTTTTTGCTTGAAAAAGTAAGTAATCAAATACACAACTTCCACAATGACGATAAAGGCTAAGAAAGCTAAGAACAAGCCAGGAAATAACACATCTTGTATCTTTCCAATAGTTACCTCTTGATTCACTAAGCTATAAATCGGGTAGGGATAATCTAACTGTCCAAAACCACTTGTCAGACTTCCCACTAGAAAAGAAAATCCGCTGATTCCGATAAACAGCACAGTTACATAACCCACTCCAACTCCAAGAGAGGATATTGCAAATTTCACTTTTGAAAAAGGATATAAGTGAGCTGTATCCAGATGATTTTGATATCTTTCTGCAAATAGTTGCGTTAGCATAAAAATAATAGCAACCACAAACAAGCTTGGAATGATAAGCTCTAAAATCCAGACAATCTGATCAATCCCGTGGGTCGGATAAACTAAATTGTGGGCTTTTATGTTCAAGGGATATAGGGCTTGGTAAGTCTTTCGTTCGCGGTCAACCGCCATTTTTAAGTCAGAACTAGAAGTCGGTTGCTTCGATACAATTTCATAACTCTTTTCCTCAGCTTGCCACTGCAAATAGTAGGCTTCTTTCCAGCGTCCTTCTCTTAACAAAGCCAGAATTTCTTTCTTTTGAGTCAAAAGATTTTTTTCCGATTCTAAATTAATTTTAGCAGTCTGGTATTCCTCCGAGTTGGTATCAGATATTTGGGAGAGTTTCTCTTCATATTCATTGATGACTCTCTCATCTTTTACAAGACGGGTTTCCAACTCGCTCTCCAAGCTAACGGAGTTTGCAGTCTGACTATTAAAATAAAAGGTAACACCGAGTCCAGATACAAATAAAGCTAAGATAATCCAGTTTAAGCGACTTTTGAAAACTTTTTTTAATAAAAATAGACTAATATCTTTCATAAACTAAACCTCTTCTATCTGCCCCTGATGAATGGTTACTACTCTATCGCAGACATCAAGCAACTCTTCCTTATAGTGGGAACTTAAAAGAACCAGCTGTTCTTGTCTATCGATTTGTGCCAGCCTATCAAAAAACTTCTGTCGATAATACTCATCTAAGCCATTTGTAATCTCATCCATAAGCCAGCATTTCGCCTGACTAAGGAAATACATGGAAATCACCAAGCGTTGCTTCATACCTAAGGAATACTTACGGATGGGAAGGCTGATATAGTCAGACATTTCCCAGTAATCAATTTCATCCCCCAAGTTCAGCCCTGACTTCCAGATGTTTTTGATAAGACGAAGGTAGTCCATCCCACTTAAGTTTCCATCCAGCCATTCAATACTCTCATAATAAAACAAAGAAGGAGGGGCTGCGATATTTCCACTAGTTATAGGAATTAAATTGCTAATGGCGCGGAACAGTGTCGTCTTTCCAGAGCCATTGATAGCAAGAATACCATAAATCCTACCCTTTTCAAATGTAAAATCAACATCTTGTAAAATGACTTGTCGCGTTTTTAAGGTCACATGAGTAAGATGCAACATACCTAGCCCTCCTTTTTGGATTAATAGCCTCCGCTGTAGTAGTTTAGTACCTCATAACAATCGTAATTCCAGCCAGAACCAACTTTATACTCTGAATAGCTGTCATAACGATACCATAACGGAATCCAAGCATATTGATGGTCGTTATAGTTGGTACTATATTCCCAAACCGTATTCCAATCATACTTTGAACTTTTAGTGACTGTCACAGCAGATACACTGGACTGAAAAAGACCAATAGATCATAAACTAACTAATTAAACGGTTTTTGCTAATTTTTAATGATTTTATATCATCAATATTGAAGACGCTTTCATTATATCGTTTTTATCATTATTATGCAACAGATTTTTAGTTTATTTTACTAATATATAATATTTGTCCTTCCTATCGAACACTTTCGATTTTCCAACTATTCAACCCCTTAAAGCGTATAGCTCCTTGCTGGTCAGTTCGGTAAACTTTACTATTGATACCTTCCAGTCGTGTCAAGATTTCCTGATGGGAGAGTTTCGTTCGATTGCTCTTTCCAACTGAAATAAGAGTAAGCTCTTGTTTGAGTTTTTCTAGAAAGGCTGAACATGATGATTGTTTAGAGCCATGTTGGCCAGCTTTCAAAACATCCACTTCTAGGTCAGGATAGTGCTTCAGCAAGTCCTTCTCTCCTTTCTCCTCCAAATTTCCAGTGAAGAGAAAGTGCTTATCCAAGAGTTTCCCATACAGAACAAGGGAATCTTCATGACCTCCATCTCCAATTTTCCTTGGAGATAGGACTTCTAACTGACTTCCGAAAATGGGCAAGTACTCCCTAACTGTCACACTGCGCACCTTGGTTTGAGTCGCCTCTAGTTCTGCAACAATTTCCTTCTGTTTCAAACTGCCTTTTGACACTAAAATTTCGCCTACATGGAATACCTTGGTCACCTCCAGCAAATCACCAACATGTTCCTTGTCCGTGTTAGTCAAAATTAGCTGGTCAATCATGGCCACTCCTCGACTTTTGAGATAGGGAATCAAGGTTCGCTGGGCATTGCTGGTCGTCGCCTTTTCTTGCCATTTTTCGATTTTCTTATCAGACTCTGCCTTGCCACCAACATCTAGGAGAATGGTTTTCCCAGTTACATCCCGTAGGAAAATACTTTCGCCTTGCCCAACATCTATCATAGTGATTTCATTTTCCAGTGGATGCTTGGTCAGGAAAAAGAGACCTGTAATCAATAAGCTCAATACTGCTAACCTTTTAATGTTTTTCCTCAAATCATATACTAAAGCCAAGGAAATTAACAATAAAATTAAAAGCCATGCATTGGGTTGTCCAAAGACAAGCGGTCTACTTGCCACCTGTGATACAAAGCGAATCATTCCCTCCAACCATTCAAAAATAAAATTCAGCTGAATGACTGGATGAAGAAAGGAAAGGGCAAATAAGATAGACAAGAGCGGTAAGAAGACCAAGTCAAAAAGAAAGGAAAAGACAAAGGTCAAGAGGATGGACCAAGGTTGAAATTCCGCAAAATAGAAGGATAGAATGGGTAATATGCCCAAAGAAATAACCAGACTTTCTCTGGCAATAGCCTTAAGCCCCTCCTCTTCTTTGCTAGTCATTGTCAAGATAAAAGCATAAGCACATGACAAAACTCCTCCTGCAGTCAGGAAAAAGTTGGGCATGATAATAAAGAGTACAAGCACAGTCAAGGCAAAATTATCCAAGCCCTTAACACCATGTTGAGCCAGTAACTTTTGCAAGAGACTGCGAATGACCGAAGCTGAAAATCCTGTCAGCCCTGCATAGATAAGGGAAAAGGGATAAGTCAGCCATTTCAACTTTTCTTGGGTCAAGCCTAATCGCAAGAGAAGTTTCTTAAATCCATCCATGAAAAAGCCTACCTGCATCCCCGACAAGGCAAAGAGGTGGATAATTCCTAAACTAGAATAAAGCTCATTCATCTCCTCAAAGTCGGTGTCCAGATGTCCTAATAGAAGTCCTGTCATGTAATTGCGCATAGGGTCTGGAAAGTGCGTCTTAATCCAAACCACAGCCTTTCGGCGTAAACTGGATAGATTTTCTCCTATATCCCAACTGCTAACCTGTTTAAGAGACTGTATTTTTTTGATATTGAGAGTCTGGAAAATTCCCTGAGTCTTCAGATAAGCCTGGTAGTCAAAACCACCAAAATTTCTCTGCCCTTCTGGCTCTGATAGTTTTCCTTCAAGTTCCAAATCATGAAGGGCTGTTAAAGCTTGAAATTGTTCTTTCTCCTCCTCGGACTGGAGTTTATAATAGACTTGAAAAATGCGTCCATCATGCTTACCACGAAAGGACAGACTATCACCATTGACCTTAACAGTGTCAGGCAAAATCCGTACCCTTTCAACAGAATCCGCCAAATTTTGACTCGCTCGACTCTGTTGCCAATTTTGAAACAGAAACCAGAATCCAAAGATTCCACAAAGCACTAGAACTTTGCTAGCAGATCTCCAAGGAAATTGTACAAAGAGACAGACTAGCAAAAAAATAAAGCCGAGCAAAGCGAGATAGGATCCTGAGAAAATAGCGTAATAAAGCCAAAGTAACAGAAAACTCAGGTAAATGAGGGGAATGGGGAACTTCTTAATCCACTGTAACATAATCTTTTAGCTTTTCTATGGTCTTGGCACCAATGCCAGAGACTTTCTTGAGTTCATCAACCGACTTGAATTTCCCATTTGTTTCACGATGGTCGATAATGTCCTGAGCTCGTTTTCCTCCCAGTCCCTTGACCTGCTTGAGTTCTTCCAGACTGGCCTTGTTGAGATTGACCTTCTTGTCCTTGCTTGTTGAAGAAGGCGCTCCAGAACCTGCCTGTTGACCAGCTACTTCTTCTCCCTTAGATGGAACGTAAACCAGAGCCTCATCACTAACTTTCTGAGCTAGATTGAGTGACTTGCTGTCTGCTTGATCTGTCAAACCACCAGCATTCTGAACAGCGTCATTGACTCGACTACCTACCGGCAAATCATAAATTCCAGGTGCTTTAACAGCGCCTTTTACATCTACTGTGATTAGATCTTGTTCAACAGGTGCTTCCTTTTCTTCCTTCTTCACATCCTTTTCGATCGATGAATCCTTGGAAACAGCTGCAACTTCTGCCTGCAAATTCGTTTCCTTGACAGGTGTTTGTGGAGCTGGCTTTAGCAGGAAAAATCCGCCTACAAGCAAGCCCAGACCAGTACAGATGACAATGATTCTATACTCTTTGATTTTCTCGATAATTGCTTCCATATTTTCTCCTCTCTTAGATTATTCGTAAGAGGATGAAAAAACAGTTGAAAATTTCTTCTCAACTGCTTATTTATTTGCAAAATAGTCTTCCTTGGTCAAGACATAATGAACTCTTGTAACGATTCGGCCTTCTTCATGCTGATCCATACAAGCATATGGTTCTGCATGGGAAAAACGCATGCCTGATTTCTCCATGACCTTTCCAGACGCGGGATTAGCCTTATCGTGTAAAGCAACTAACTTATTCATTCCTATCTTCTCAAAAGCTAGCTCAATTACTGTACGATTGGCTTCTGTCGTCAAACCTTGATTCCAATATTTTTTATTGATAATGTAGCCAATAGCTGCCTTCTTAAGAACAGGATCAATCTTGTGCAAGTCAATGGTTCCAATAAAATGACCATTGCTTTTTAGTTCTATTCCCCACCGTCCCAAGGGATTGGCCAAGTAGAACTGAGCAATGTTGTTCTTGGTTTCTTCCAAGCTTTGATTGGTTGGAAAAGTGTAGCGTGTATTTTCTATGTCCGAGGCATAGTCAAACATTTCTTGCGCATCATCCAAAGTTACAGGTCTAAGTAATAAACGCTCAGTCTCCACTATGGGATACTGAGCTAGTTTTAAAAAGATTGATTTCATACTTCTCCTCCATTTAAAAATATTTTCTACCAGTCTAGCATAAAAAAGAAGTTACAACAAGAAGCGCGAACAAAGAATACCAGATAACTGATTCTAGAGCAGAGAGTTTTCTGGTATTTGGAAGCATTTCTAAATGTTTCTTAAAATCAATAATTACATAATTCAGAGTCCTACTGACAATGAAGATTCATCATTTTTTCTTTCCTTTTTTGAATCTAATATTTACTTTTTTTATGACATAAAGAATAAAACTTCCCAAAATATCTAGTCCTATTGAGATTATAAATATTCTAATAAGCCAAAGCAGCCAACGTGTTTGATTAATAAATACATTGATGTAGGCATTTCCCCCATCAATGTAAATAATAAGAAGAAGTAAAAATATTTCAAGAGGAATGCGAATTTTAGCTTTCTTCAGACTAAATTCTTTAAATAAATTTCTGAATAAATTTCTAAAACTGACCTCTCCGTCCGGTTCTGTTTCCCAATATTCCTTGCTTTGAGTTTTAAGATATAAAAGATAGACTACTTCAATAATCAATTGGGGGAAAGCATAACAGTAAAGGAGTGTACTTGTAATACCTAAAACCATAGCAAACTTCCCTAAAAAAGCACCAGTTAACAATACTAACATAAAAATAATGAGAATAGATTCTTGACTGTAGGCACTGGATTTGGCAAAGTAATTTCTCACCGTTCGACTTGCAGAAAAACCGTTTTTCAGTTGTCGCATCAACCAAAAATAGTGATAAATAAAGCCACAAACTGTAGAGAATACTAAAAACAAAATGACTGGTATTGACGATTCATTAAACTCTTGAAAGCCATTATTATTAACTGTGAACAAAATATAACACGTTAGCATTAACGATAAGAAAATTCCTATATACGATAATAGTAATAAAATAGTTGATAAAATTTGTTTACGATAAATAAAACTCATCCCTAGTGGAATCACAGTTGCCACTATAAGATAGACCGAATATAATAAAATAAAATTAAAAAATATGTTCGATGACTTTTGCAGACCAAAATCAATTAGGTATAGCTCTACTCCAAAGATGACTGCTCCTGTAAATGAAATCAACATCATACTTGCAGATGCGCGAGTGTTCGCTAAGCTTTTAAAATATACTTTATTTAAATCTTCAACTTCTTTCACTGTTTTTTCTTTCCTTTTTTGAATCTAGTATTTACTTTTTTTATAACATAAAGAATAAAACTTCCCAAAATATCCATTTCTATTGCATAGATGAACAATTTGACACTCCAGACCAGCCAAATAGGTCGCTTAATGCTCTCATCTGAATAACCACTATAATTAATAATCCCTAATAATATTGCAAAAGCTACCATCTCAAGTGGGATACGAATTTTTGCTTTCTTTAAACTGAACCCCTTAAATAAATCTCGAAAAGTCTCTTTTTTCGTAGGCACATCTTCCCAATACTCCTTGTTCTGAATTTTTAGATATAAAAGGTAGGCAACTTCTGTGATGAGTTGGGAGAAGCCATAGTTAAAAAGTACCGCTGTTAGAATTCCTAAAACTAGCGCAAACTTACCAGAAAGAACACCGCCTAACATGGAAACTGTAAAAATAATGAGAAGAGAATTATTATTGTGGGCACTAGATTTCGCAAAATAATTACCCATTGTTCTATTGGTAGAAAAACCTTTTTTTAACTCTCTTTTTAGCCAAAAATAGTGATAAACAAAACCAACAACTGTACAGATTAACAAAAAAGGAATAAAAATTGGAGAATATAGAGAGAATCCTATAGTAAATTCCTTCGTTGAAATAGAAGTAACTATAATCAAAAGCATCATCAACTGCAGAGAAAAGTATATGACCATATAGACTAGTAGCAGAAAAATTGTTGACAAAATTTGCTTCTTATATACAAAGAGACCAACTAATGGAATGAAAAATGCAATAATAAGGTAGAAACAAGAAATCAAGAGTAAATCAAAGAACCAATTCATAAATGGATTTATTATAGCGATTGTATCAAAATAGTAATAAAAAACGAAAATTTCTAGTGCTAATATAAATACTCCTGTCCATGAAATAACCATCATACTTACAGATGCGCGAGTGTTCGCTAATCTTTTAAAATAAGCTTTATTTAATTCTTCAACTTCTCTAACTGTTTTTTCTTTCACATTAACCTCCTAAATTGACCTAACTCTAAGTCCGTTTAATTAAAAATCACAGCTTAATCAGCTTATTCTAATTTTTCAATAAATTAAAAAATCTATAGAACTCGATCTTTCAATTAAATATCTTTATTTTCTAATTCTTTGTATAACTTTCTCAATATCATGCCGCGTTTAATCAATTTGGTATTTAAAATAGTGTATACAATAAAATATGATGATAAAGTTAATACAAGACTAATATAATTACCTGAACTTATGAAAATAATTCCAGTCACTATTCCTATAATCAAAAAACAGAGCATCGTTATATATAATATTAAAACATTCCTTTTTTCTTGCTTTAAAAAGTTTTGATAGTTTATTAAATCAATTTGAAACTCTTTCAACTCAATGATACGATTTAAAACATAATAAAGGAATAGACTGCTACCAATACTAATGATAATAAAAGCAAAGATTAAAGACAGTATACGAAAATCTGTTGGTACTTCCCCATTTTTACTTATACTTCTTAAAACAATATATAAAACAAGAGCAATTGAACTGTAACCAGTAATAGCAGTTGCTCCATTGATTTTATCCTTTATTGAATATAACAGTTGATGATTTTCATTGCTATAGTAGACAGATTTTCCCTGATATATACCTAGGACAATGAAACTCTTAGTTTTACTTTTCAAAATTTCCTTTCTAAATTATAAGTTTTATACAGTCCATTTATGATTTTTCCTCTTTGGAATACTTTATTATAAAAGAACATAAAATATATAGTCATAAATAAAACTGAAACAACTCCCCATGAAATATTGCCATATGTGATAAAGAGGTATGCAAAGAATATTATAATTAGTGGTAATATGATAAGAGATAAATAGGTAAAAAAGACATTCTTTCGCTCTCTTAACACGAAGTCTCTCATTGCTTTTTCCTCTAATTGAAGTTTTTCAACTTTCCTCTCACGATGGTACGTAACATAACAAACAACAAAGGCTATTATAAAGGAAATCAGGATGCCTATCATTAAAAATTGATATCTTCCCAGAATGGTTAAATAGTATTTGGAATTAACTTTTCCAATTATGACATAAATAATCATGACCATGCTACTGCCAGCAGTTTCCAAAAGAAGTCTTCTTTCTTACTATGTATAAACTAGAATCTTTTTATCAAAATAAACTGGATTTTTATCAATTGTTCCTATAGGAACCATATTTTTTAAATATTTTTTCATATATCATTTTCCTTAGGGGAATATTTTTTGTCTAACATATGAACCACTTTAAATCTCTGTATTGGTTTCGTGTTTAATAACAATAGGGGGAACATAAAAAATAAAATGGCTAAAAACAAAAACAAAAAATTAGAAGTCAATAAATAAACTATAGAAAAAAGCACTGGAAAAAGAAATGCCAATAATATAATTAGATGGCTCTTAACTATATTTTTCTTCTCATTTTTAAGAAAAGTTATCATATCAACGTTTGAAAGCACAAAAGGACTAATAATTAATTCTTCATTCAAAGCTGGTCTGTAGAGGAGTTTTGAGACAATGATCATTAGAAAAAAACCAAAAGTCAAGGGCCAAAAACCACTAAACACCTGAACTTTTGTTATTTCTCTTACAATCACATAAAGGATAAGTGCTACTCCTGTTGAGAAAGCGATAGGAGACACTTTAAACTTTCTTTTAGAATGACCTAAGAACATCTTGTCTGTTTTCTTATCAAAAAAAACTGTTTCCCCTTCAAAATTACCAATGCCTACAAATTCAACGTCCTTTAACTTTATAATTTGCTTTTCGTCCAAGAGAATCTCCTATTTTTCTTATCTGATGCATACTCAAACATTGCTTCCATATCATCCAAAGTTAGAAATCTAAGCAATAAACGCTATGTCTCCACTATTGGATACTGGCTAGTTTTAAAAAGAATGATTCCATACGTTTCTACCATTCAAAAGTATTTTCTATCAGTCTAGCATAAAAAAGAAGTTACAACAAGTTTTTCTTGATTTTTAAAGCGGTTTCATATAGAATAAAATCATCACCTTATTTTATAGATAATTGTGATAAATCATTTACAACCCGTCAATAGAAAGGGAGTTTTTCTCTATGTTAATCGGAATTCCAAAAGAAATTAAGAATAATGAAAACCGTGTCGCCCTCACACCTGCTGGTGTCCACAGCTTAGTCGGTCGTGGTCATCGCGTCCTTATCGAAACAAATGCTGGTCTCGGTTCAGGATTTACTGATGATGACTATCAAAAGCAAGGAGCTGAGATTGTCGCTACTTCTGGTGAAGCTTGGGCTGCAGAGTTAGTCGTGAAAGTAAAAGAACCATTAACTTCTGAATATGGTTACTTACGTGACGACCTGCTTCTCTTCACCTACTTGCACATGGCCGCTGCTCCTGAATTAGCAGATGCTATGCTAGTAGCGAAAACAACGGGGATTGCCTATGAAACTATTCGTGATTCCCAAGGTCAGTTACCACTCCTCGTTCCTATGAGTGAGGTTGCAGGCCGTATGGCAGTCCAAATCGGTGCTCATTTCCTAACTAAGCAAGCAGGAGGTTCTGGTGTCCTACTGGGTGGTGTACCGGGTGTACCTAAAGGGAAAGTAACCATCATCGGTGGCGGTGTCGTAGGGACCCATGCTGCCCGCATCGCTTTAGGATTGGGAGCTCAAGTAACCATCCTTGATATCAGTGCTAAACGTCTCTCCGTTTTAGAGGAGGTCTTTGGCCACCAAATTCAAACTCTCATGTCCAATTCATTCAACATCGAAGCTAGTGTGAGAGATGCGGATGTGGTGATCGGAGCGGTTCTCATTCCTGGTGCCAAGGCACCAAAATTGGTGACAGATGAGATGGTCAAACAAATGCGTCCAGGATCTGTCATCGTTGACGTTGCCGTTGACCAAGGTGGCGTTATCGAGACAGCTGACCGTGTGACAACGCACGATGAGCCTGTATATGAAAAACACGGTGTGCTCCACTATGCCGTTGCCAACATCCCTGGTGCAGTTGCCCGTACTTCTACCATCGCCCTAACCAATGTCACTCTTCCTTATATCGAAGCTTTGGCCGAAAAAGGATTTGTACAATCAATTGCTGAAGATGAGGGCTTGCGCCAAGGTGTTACCACTTATCAAGGTTACTTAACCAGTCTTCCAGTAGCCCAAGGTCTCGATAAAAAACATACTCCAATTGATGAACTAGTATAAAAATCTAATTATCAGATAAAAGAAAGAGCAAGTCCACTTGAACTGCTCTTTTTTGCTATTCTGTTTCTTCTTGGACTTCTTCACGCTCTTCATTTTTAACTGGAGCTGGTTCATAAGCTCGGATAATCTGAGCGACAACTGGGTGGCGAACCACATCCTTAGCTGAAAAATGCACAAAGTCAATCTGGTGAATGTTCTTGAGCTTTTCTTGGGCATCAATCAAACCAGATTTGACATTGCGTGGTAAGTCAATCTGGCTGATATCTCCATTGACAATCATCTTAGAATTAAAGCCTAAACGAGTCAAAAACATCTTCATCTGCATGATGGTCGTATTTTGCGCCTCATCGAGAATGACAAAGGCATCATCCAAGGTCCGTCCACGCATATAGGCAAGGGGAGCAATCTCGATAATTTCACGCTCCATGAGACGAGTGGTTTGGTCTTTTCCCAGAATCTGATACAAGGCATCATAAACAGGTCTAAGGTAAGGATCGACCTTTTCCTTGAGGTCACCCGGAAGAAATCCAAGACTCTCACCTGCTTCCACTGCTGGACGAGTCAGGATAATTCGCTTAACCTGACCACGTTTAAGAGCTGTCACTGCCAAAGTAACTGCAAGAAAGGTCTTCCCTGTCCCTGCAGGCCCAATTCCAAAGGTCACATCATGCTGTTTGACACTGTCCACATAAAGTTTTTGACCCAGTGTTTTGACACGGATAGGCTTCCCAGTATTATCCTTGATGATTTCTTCTTCGTAAAGGGCGACAAACTTGTCGATTTCATCGTTTTTAACCATGCTAATTGCAGTCACCACATCTGGCGTACCAACGGTCATCCCACGATTCACCAAGACCATGAGAGCTTGAATAACCTGACGAGCTTCCTCACAGGCAGTCTCTTCTCCCAAAACTTGGACAATCTCCGTACGAGCATGAATCACCACATCAAGCTCTTCTTCCATCAAACGAAGATGGCGCTCATTGGAACCAAAAAGATGAAACAAGTCATCTGGATGACTCAGTTGAATGTCTATTGAATGTTCCTTCAAATAAAGAACCTCTCTAATCCTTTTATTTCTTTTTATTATAGCAAAGGGGTGGAGAAATTACTAGCCCAAACCCAGTGAATCATGCTAGTGTTCTAAGTATTCTTGCCAGATAGCGTCAAAGTCTCCTAGGTTAAAAGAGAAACTGGCATGTTCTTCTAAAAAGCGACTCACCTCATCAAAATCATCGGTGTGTTTTGGGAAGGAAGACTCTTCAAAAGCGAGGTCTGCCAAAATGGCTTTGGGGCTGTTACTTTTAGGGTTGCGCTCGGTCATGAGCCAAGTGTAAAATGATTTTCTCAATTCTTTCTCCTATCAAGACTTTTTTGATGAAACTTTTCTGATTATTAAAAATTACTGGACTTAGCCTCTGACACATAGTGGTTTATAAAATCCGTTTTCGCATCTGTATAGGCGTCTCGATTGTGTTCAAATTGTTTCCACAAACTGAGTTTTAATTCCTGATACGCTTGGGCGATATCTGGATGCTGGCAAAGATAATCTCTAAAATAAATCTCGTTATGATCTCCCGTCATTCGCAAATGTAAATGAAAAACTTTCTCAGCAAATCCCTGCTCTGTATAGCCTTTATTTAGCGAAATCCTGTTAGGATTCTCCGACATCACTAGCCAACCATTCTTCACCAATAAATCCCTAACTCTTGCTAAATCCTCTATTCTACCTACTTCTAGCAGAATATCGACGATATTTTTGGCCCAAATATTAGGGATAGCAGTGCTACCGATATGCTCTATTCTTTTAATAACATTGGCACCCAATATTTTTTTCAGATTTGCTTTTTCCGATTCATACCAGTCTTTCCACTCTGACTTGTACTCTACTAGAAAAATAGGAAAAAGTTGCCAGAGTTCCTCTAAACTCATTTCTTCAAGTTTCTTTTTCATGTCTATAAGGCCTAAATCAACTCTGTCCCAAACTGGTCTTGCTTGATTTTGCCAGCCTTCATCAAGCCACCGAGTGCTTTCTTGAACTGACCTTTAGAAATGCCAAAGGTTGCCTTGATGTCCTCAGGGGATGACTTATCATTTAAGGTCATGAAACCGCCATTGCTTTCCAAATAAGTCAAAATCATCTGAGCATCATTTTCCAACATCTCAAAAGAACGTGGTTTAAGGGAAAGGTTCAAGGTACGGTCCACTTCACGAAAACCAATGACACGCGCATCTAGAACTTGTCCCAAACGTGGCTCTGCATAGCGTTCGCTAGGATGGATAAAGCCAAGCATGTTATTTTCTGGCAGGTAAACAAAAGTTCCTGACAGCTTGAGACGGTATACAATGGCTGGCCAATTTTGGTTCTGCATGTTGTTGTAGGCAGGACGAGCCAGACGTTGGAAATCTTCTTGATAAGCCAAGAGACCCCAGATACGGTCTTTCTTGTCCACTTCAAGACGGATGTAAAGTTGGTCGCCCTTCTTAGGCCAAAGTTCCTTAAGCTCAGGGAGGATATCGAGTGACACAACGATTTCCTTGTCAGGAAGGCCTGTATCCACAAAGACACCCAAGTCTTTACGAACTTCCGTTACAGTTCCCCAACCAAATTGGTCCTGAGTGGCAGTCACTTCTATGGTTGTCAGGCGGAGTTTTTGCTTCATATCCGTGTAGGCAAAACCTTTGACCGTATCCCCTACTGTATGTTGACCTTCTTCCTTAGCAAGAGCATAGGTTTGACCATCCTTTTGCACAAAGTAAAAACGGTCGTTTTCATCGATGATGAGCCCAACGATAAAACTTGCAAGATTTGTATTCATATTTCCTTCTTTCGAATAAAACTCAGCCAGCAATGCCAACTGAGTTTTTCTGTTTATTTTTAGACTTCCAAAAGTTCTTTTTCTTTGTTGGCAGTCATGTCGTCGATGTGTTTGACAGCATCGTCTGTTACTTTTTGAATGTCTTTTTCAAGAGTCTTCAATTCGTCTTCAGTGATTTCTTTTGCTTTTTCTTGTTTCTTAGCTTCGTCCATAGCATCGCGACGGATATTGCGGACAGCCACTTTAGCATTTTCGCCGACCTTCTTCACTTCTTTAGCAAGGTCACGACGAGTTTCTTCTGTTAGAGCTGGGATAACCAAACGAATAACAGAACCGTCGTTAGCTGGTGTGATACCAAGATCAGAGGCATTCAAGGCACGTTCGATGTCTTTCAATGAAGACTTGTCAAATGGTGTTACCAACAAAACACGCGCTTCTGGAATCGTAATTGAAGCGATTTGGTTAAGAGGAGTTTCTACTCCATAGTATTCTACATGTACACGGTCAAGTAAACTTGCATTGGCACGGCCTGCACGGATACCACCAAATTCACGAGCAAGTGATTGGTGAGACTGGGTCATTCTCTCTTTAGCTTTTTCAATAATTGCGTTAGCCATAATCTTTCTTATTCCTTTTCTTCAATATTATTTGAAACTGTTGTTCCGATATTTTCACCAAATACGACACGTTTGATGTTGCCTGGTTGGTTCATGTTAAAGACAACCAAGTCAATGTCGTTATCCATTGAGAGGGTTGAAGCTGTTGAGTCCATGATACGGAGACCTTTATTGATAACGTCACGGTGGGTCAATTCTTCAAATTTAACAGCGGTCTTGTCCTTCTTAGGATCGGCATTGTAAACACCATCTACGCCATTTTTAGCCATAAGGATAGCATCCGCTTCGATTTCAGCTGCACGAAGAGCCGCTGTTGTATCTGTTGAGAAGTAAGGTGAACCAATTCCGGCACCAAAGATAACGATACGGCCTTTTTCAAGGTGACGAAGGGCACGTCCACGGACATAAGGCTCTGCCACTTGTTGCATAGCAATCGCTGTTTGTACACGCGTATCGACCCCAACTTGCTGCAATGAATCTGCCATCACAAGAGCATTCATAACAGTCCCAAGCATTCCTGTGTAATCTGCCTGAACGCGGTCCATACCTGCTTCTGCTGCAGGTTCACCACGCCAGAGATTTCCTCCACCAATAACAAGGGCAATTTCGATACCTAAGCTATGAACTTCTTGAATCTCTTTTGCGATTGTTTGAACTGTTTGGATATCAATCCCTACGCCACGTTCACCGGCAAGGGCTTCACCTGATAACTTAATTAAAATACGTTTATACTTGGGATTCGCCATTTTCACTCTCCTTCTTTTATCCTACCTATTTTATCACAATTTCTAAGATTTTTATAGTATCATGAGCAATTCTTTCAAAAAAATTAGACAGTTAAAAATTCCTCTAAAGCGCTGAGGGCACGCTCTGCAATTTTTTCATAACGAGCCTTCTTATCACGAATACGTTCGCCTTCCAACTCCTTGATGATTCCAAAATTGACATTCATTGGTTGGAAATGTTTGCTGTCCGCATGGGTGATGTAATGAGCTAGACTTCCAATCGCTGTTGTCTCTGGGAAGATTGCTTTACTTTCTCCCTTGAAAAGACGAGCCGCGTTAATTCCCGCAACTAATCCTGACGCAGCTGACTCTACATAGCCTTCCACACCCGTCATTTGACCAGCAAAGAAGAGATTTGGCTGTTTCTTGGAACGATAGGTTTGCTCAAGAAGATTTGGTGAATCCATATAAGAATTGCGGTGCATGACACCATAACGTACAAACTCCGCATTTTCAAGGCCTGGAATCATTTGGAAGACACGCTTTTGTTCTCCCCATTTGAGGTGGGTTTGGAAACCAACAATATTGTAGAGACTACCAGCCGCATTATCCTGACGAAGTTGCACAACCGCATAAGGTGTTTTGAATTCTCCATCACGAGGGCCTGTATAATCGTCTGGATACTCAAGTCCAACTGGCTTCATAGGGCCATAGAGCATGGTTTTAATACCTCGTTTAGCCATGACTTCGATAGGCATACAGCCTTCAAAGTACTTTTCTTTTTCAAAATAATTGAGCGGTGCTTCTTCCGCATTAACCAAGGCTTCATGGAAATCCATAAACTCTTGTTTTGTCATTGGAGCGTTGAGATAGGCCGCCTCTCCCTTATCATAACGTGACTTGAGATAGACCTTGCTCATATCAATGGTATTGACATCGATAATAGGCGCTGCCGCATCGTAGAAATAGAAACCATCGCCGTCATTAAGGGCATGGATCTTTTCAGCCAGTGCATCGCTAGTCAAGGGACCAGTCGCCACAACTGTAATAACATCTGTCGGCAATTCTGTAATTTCATCACGTACTACTTCGATTAGGGGATGATTTGCTACTTTTTCGGTCACCATTTGGGAGAAACCATCTCGGTCCACCGCAAGCGCCCCACCTGCAGGAACACGTGTAGCCTCAGCAGATTCCAAAATAATAGAACCCAGGCGACGCATTTCTTCCTTGAGAAGCCCGACAGCATTAGTCAGAGCATCACCGCGAAGAGAATTGGAGCAAACCAACTCAGCAAAATTGTCTGTTTTGTGCTGGGGTGTTGATTTGATTCCACGCATTTCATAGAGTTTAACTGGAATACCACGTTCTGCGATTTGGTAGGCTGCTTCAGAACCTGCCAAACCAGCACCGATAACATTGATATAAGATTGAGACACGACACTAATACCTCTTTGGGAGTGTGAAGACAAGTTTCACATTGAAAAAGCCAATCGGACTTACTTCGCTTTCGAATTTCCTGGCTCAGGCTGAAAAAGTCCACAGGACTTACTTCGCTTTCGAATTTCCTGGCTCAGGCTGAAAAAGTCCCCCGGACTTACTTCGCTTTCGAGTTTCTTGGCTCAGGCTGAAAAAGTCCCCCGGACTTTTTCACTCCCACAAATCTTTCTAATTTTTTCTTCTACTAGTATAACAAAAAAAGGGAAGAAGGCAAACTTCCCTGTTTAGTCATTTTCTTGATTTTCTTCCCAGTCGTGGTAGGCTGCGTAAAGCTGGCTCTTATTCCACTGGTAAATCTTAGCAACTTCCTTAATAGCTTGGTTTTTCTTCATGCCTTGCTGGATGCGGACTTGGATTTCTAAGAACAAGTCCTCCTCATCTTTTTCCTCCACATCCTGACTGGCACCTTCAACGATGAGAAGGCATTCTCCCTTAAGTGGCGTTTCAGCTATGCTTTCTAATAACTCTAAAATGGTACCTCTTTGGTATTCTTCATAGATTTTGGTCAATTCTCTAACCAAGGCCACCGAGCGGTCACCGTAGACTTCTAGCATATTTTCCAACGTATCTGCTACACGATGAGGCGATTCATAGAAAATCTGAGTTTCAGGATAATCTTTTTTTGAGTCGAAAAATTGCTTTTGCTGGCCTGACTTTCTCGGTAAAAAGCCGTAAAAGATATGTGGCTGTGGCGCTAAACCACTAGCGATCAAGGCAGAAATTCCTGCAGAGGCACCTGGAACTGTGACAACAGCAATATCTTCCTCAATGGCTGCCTTAACCAAATCATGACCAGGGTCTGAGATGCTAGGCAGACCCGCATCAGAAACCTGAGCAATACTTTGTCCTGCTTTCAGGAAACTAATCAAATCAGGAATCTTTTCCTTGGCATTGTGCTCATGAAAACTAATCTGCTTAGTAGAAATATCAAAATGCTTGAGCAAAAGCCCAGTATTGCGCGTGTCCTCAGCAGCAATCCAGTCCACTTCTTTCAAGGTCTGGATAGCTCGAAAGGTCATATCATCTAAATTGCCAATCGGCGTTGCCACTAGATACAGCTTGCCATAGGGAGACTGCCCCTTAAAACTTTTTTGAATCTGCATGCCTACTCCCTGTATAACAACTCGTCACAGAACATACATTCCTCGTCCTGCTCTCGACGTTGTCCATAAAAATCATTACAAACGTGAAATCCATCACGGTAAATGCGACGGACACTTTCACGAACATGCTTAGCCTTGACGGGAGCATCTGCTTCCACCTCACCCAAGCGTTCTCGTAACTTACTATTTTCCAAACGAAGAGCTGTATTTTCCTCTACCAGGCTCTTGAGATTTTTCTTGATGGCTTCAACATCGGCCAAGGTTACCAATAACTGTTGGGAAAAATCGTCCAGCGCGTCAAATAATTCTTTTTTGTCCATAAAACAGCCCTTTCCTTTCTTTATCATTCATTTTTGAGTTTATATTTCTTTCAAGACCAGATATTCCATGGCATTTTGAAAGCTGACATTAGCTTGCCACATTTTTCTAGCTTCTAGCAAATCTTGTAAAATCACTCTTACTCTTGCTTGTAGGATATCTTGTCCACAGAGAACTTCAAGAATCCGTAAAACCTGATCTTGTTTTTCCTTGTCATCTGCCAAGTTGGCTAATTTAGCAACCTGCAGATAACTTTCTTTTTTCTTAGCTACTAACCAAGTCAGCAGGCGTTCACTTTCATCGACCAAGGTCCAAAAACTTGCCTGATTTGCCAACTTTTCTGCTTCAGCTCGCGATTGACTAAACTGAGCTAAAAGAGTCGCTTTTTTCTTAACCAGTCCCATTTGTTCTAATAGCAAGATCAGCTTCTCTTCTTGTTTTTTAAAGTGGAAAATCTGGGTCCGACTTCGGATTGTCGGTAAAATCTTTTCTTCATCGCTTGTCAAGAAGAAAATATAAACCTCACTCTGGGGTTCTTCGATGACCTTGAGCAGAGAATTGGCTGCGTTGGGGTGCATCTTCTCAGCTTGCTCGATAATAAAAACCTGCTGCTGGCTTTCAATTCCTGCTTGGGAAAACTGGCCCACCAATTCCCGAATGCGTTCTGTCTTAATGACCTGATTGACTGGCTTAATCAAAGTGACATCGGGAAACTCTCCCTTTTCAATCAGCTTACAATTTCGGCATTTCTCACATGGTAAAACACCTACTTTATCTGTACAAAAGAGGCTCTTAGCTAAAAATTGCGCCATTTCCAAGCTTCCAAAGAAACCTGAAAAGAGGTAGGCATGATTGAGCTGGTCTTGTTCTAGGATACGGACAAATCGGTCAAACTGATCTGGTTGCCAGGCCTTTAGTTGATCTTGTTTCATTTAGCCAATCCCATTCTATCAAACAAGACAGTCTTGGTAGTTTCCACAACTTGCTCCAAAGGAAAACTAGCATCAATCTTGACAATACGACTTCCTTCTTTGTCCAGAAGAGAAAGGTAACCTTGACGGACTTTTTTATGCAAGTCCAACCCTTCCAAGTCCAAACGATTGACCTCACGATTGCTATTAGCAGCAATGCGAGCCAGTCCTTCTTCCACCTCGATGTCAAAATAGAGTGTCAAATCGGGTTTGAGGCCATCTGTCGCAAACTGGTTAAGCCAGTCAATGGCTTCAATGTCCAAACCACGACCAAATCCCTGATAGGCAACAGAACTATCGATAAAACGATCCATAATGACCAACTTACCAGCTTCAAGGGCAGGGAGAACTTTTTCCACCAAGTGCTGTCTGCGACTGGCGATATAGAGCAAAAGCTCTGTTTTAGCATCCATCTGAGTATGACTTGGATCCAAAATTACTTCCCGAATCTTCTCCCCAATCAAGACTCCGCCAGGTTCACGGGTCGTCAGCACCTCTACCCCTTTTTCCTCTAAAATTGGTAGCAGAGCCTCTAAAACACTGGTCTTGCCTGCTCCCTCTGGTCCCTCAAGAGAGACTAAAAATCCTTTTGACATGTCTAACTCATTTCTTTTTTACTACTTCTATTCTATCAAAAAAATAGGGGTTTGTGACAATCTTTTTGTCTTCTCATTTCATACTCAATGAAAATCAAAGAGCAAACTAGGAAGCTAGCCGCAGGTTGCTCAAAACACTGTTTTGAGGTTGCAGATGGAAGCTGACGCAGTTTGAAGAGATTTTCGAAGAGTATCAACCACCATAAAAGAGGCAGTCAAAGCCACCTCTTATTTACCTAGTTCTTGTGTTCGTTTGTAGGCTTGACCAACTGCCTCCATGACTGTCCCTCGAAAAGCATGTGCTTCTAGGCTTGCTACACCAGCGATAGTCGAACCGCCTGGGCTACAAACTTGGTCTTTCAATACTCCAGGATGTTGCTGACTTTCTAGAACCAATTGCCCAGCTCCTACCACAGTTTGAGCCGCCATTTTCAATGCTGTTTCTCGTGGCAATCCAGTCTGAACACCTGCATCTGCTAAGGCCTCAATAAAGAGATAGACAAAGGCTGGTCCACAGCCTGCAAGACCTGTCGCCGCGTCGATTAAGCCTTCCCCAAGTTCAACCAAGAGACCAGCCTTGGCTAAAAGTTGACAAAAGAGTTTACTGTCCTCAGCCCTGCAATTAGAAGACAAGGCATAACTAATCACTCCTTGCCCGATAGAAGCAGGGGTATTTGGCATCATACGAATAATTCGGTGTTGATTTGGGATAAGACTTGCTAGTTTTTCTAAAGTCAATCCAGCTGCCATCGAAATCAAAAGAAGACTTTCTCTTTTTTCAAGGATGGTCTGGTATTGAGAAAGCAGTTCAGAAAACTGAGCAGGCTTAACTCCTAGAAAAATCACATCTGCTTCTGCGAAGATTTCGTCATTGCTAGAAGCCTGACCGCCAAAGTCGGCGATGAAAGCATCCACCTTGGCTTGACTACGATTGGCAAGGAGAAGGTCATCACCCGTCTTGGCCTGCAAAACAGCCTTGGCCAAACTAGCACCCATATTCCCCAAACCGATAAATCCAATCTTCATCTCTTACTCCCTTATCTGTCCGTCACCAGTAACCACATACTTGTAGCTAGTCAACTCCTTCAAGCCCATTGGACCACGCGCATGCAGTTTCTGAGTAGAAATCCCCATTTCACAACCAAGACCAAATTGGCCTCCATCTGTGAAACGAGTTGAGGCATTGACATAAACCGCTGCTGAGTCCACTTGATCTGTAAAGTAAGCTGCAGCTTCAGCATTTTCCGTCACAATGGCATCCGAATGATGGGTACTGTGGGTTTCAATATGGGCAACCGCTTCTTCTAAACTGCTCACAACCTTAACAGCTAATACATAGTCTAAAAATTCGGTGTCAAAGTCTTGAGCTTCAGCTACTTGACCTGAAACAAACTGGCTTGCTTTGCTATCCAAGCGGAATTGAATTGGTTCCAGTCCAGCTTCTTTACGCTCTGCAACTAGAACTTGCTCCAAGCGAGGAAGGAAGCTTGCTGCTTTGTCTTTATGAACAAGTAGAACCTCCATGGCATTGCAGACAGAAGGACGACTAGTTTTGGCATTGTTGATGATAGACAGAGCCTTGTCTTCATCTGCATCCTTATCCACATAGACATGGACAATCCCAGTCCCGGTCTCGATAACTGGTACAATAGCATTCTCAACCACTGCATTGATCAAACCAGCTCCTCCACGAGGAATGAGAAGGTCTAGATAGTCCTTGGCCTTCATCATGGCATAGCTACTTTCACGGCTGGTGTCTTCCACCAGTTGAATCACATCTGGGTGAATAGTAGTCGTCTCCAAGCCCTTCTTCAAGGCTGTGACAATGGCATGGGCAGTTTGATAGGCATCCTTCCCACTACGAAGAACAACCGCATTTCCACTCTTGAGAGCCAAAGCAGCTGCGTCTGACGTCACATTTGGACGACTTTCATAGATAATACCGATAACACCCATAGCCACACGTTTTTTGGTGATAACCAAACCATTTTCAATATGACTTGTTTCTAAAACTTCACCTATTGGATCTGGTAAGGCAACCACTTCACGAATCCCAGTTGCCATTGCTTCTATACGCCCTGCATCCAAATAAAGACGATCCAGCATCACATCTGAGATTTTACCCTTGGCCGCTTCCATATCGAGGGCATTGGCCGCTAAAATTTCCTCAGTAGCAGCCACTAAGTGATCAGCCATGGCTAGCAGAGCTTGGTTTTTCACGACTTCACTGGCTGTGTTGATTGATTTTTTAACGGCCTGTACCTGTTCAAATTGTTCTTGTGTACTTACCATAGTTTACCTCTAAAATTCTGTAAAGAGTAGTTGGATTTCAGGAGTAATGGAAATCCAGTCATCACGGTGAATCAAGACACCCTTGGCTTTTTGAGAACGCAACATATCCTCCAAAGCAGATGCACCAAATTGCACGCGTCCTTTTCCAAGTGATTTTCCACTTTCCTTGTCAAATACTGTCACGATATCACCGTAAGAAAAGGCTCCTTCTGCGTCAACAATACCAGATAAAAGGAGACTCTTGCCATGTTGAGAGAGAGCTTCTGCAGCACCTTTATCAACCCAAATAGAACCTTGACTCTGAGCATAAAAAGCCAGCCATTGTTTCTGGGTACGAAGTCCCTTCTCTTGGGCAACAAAGTAGGAACCATCCTTGGTCTCCTCAGCCGCCTCAATCATAGCGTCTGACTTCAAGGATGAGCAGATATAAACAGGAACTCCTGATTCTGTCGCGATAGTTGCAGCTTTGATTTTGGTTAACATGCCACCTGTACCATTAGACGAACCAGCTCCACCGGCCATATCGATAATCTCACGATTGATGGTCTCGATTCGCTCCAAGCGTTTGGCTCTTGAGTCTGAATTAGGATTTCCAGTATATAGACCGTCTACGTCTGTCAAGAGGACCAAAAGGTCTGCTTGGACCATGGCTGCTACCTGAGCACTTAGAGTGTCATTGTCCCCGACCTTGAGCTCATCAATAACGACACTGTCATTCTCATTGATAATAGGAATCGCGCCACGGCTAAGTAGAACTGACAAAGCCTGATGGGCATTTTTATAACGGCGCTTATCCACAAAATCATCCTGAGTCAGCAAAATTTGTGCAGAAACGATTTGGCGCAAGAGAAGATTGGTCGTGTATTCTTCCAATAAAAGCCCTTGTCCTACCGCTGCTGAAGCCTGTTTATCAGCAATCTTAGTCGGACGCTTTTTAAATCCTAAGCCCCCAAAACCAGCCGCAATGGCACCTGACGACACCAAAATCAATTCATGACCAGCCTCGTGCAGCATAGCCAACTGTTGGGTAATAGCTTTTACTTTACTACGTGATAAACTTCCATCCTCATTCGTCAGAGAAGAAGTCCCCACCTTAAAGACAATCCGTTTGAATTTCATAGTCTCACTCCGATTCTTCATATTTATCCATTATAACATGAATGGCAGGAAATAGAAAAGAGTTGATAGGAAAAAGGTCGAGACAAGCCATCTCAACCTTTTATCAAATCTAATTCTTTCTCAATCTCTCCAAGGTTTCCTTAAAAATCTCTGGGATATCTGCTGTAAATTCCAAGATCTCACCTGTTCGTGGATGCGTAAATCCTAGAGTCTTGGCATGAAGAAATTGTCCATGTCCTTTTAAAGTCTTGCGAGGACCATAGACTTCATCACCAGCGACTGGATGGCCAATATAAGCCATGTGAACACGGATTTGATGGGTACGCCCTGTCTCCAGTTGTAACTCCACTAAGCTATAATCTCCAAAGCGTTCCGAGACGTGGAAACGAGTCACTGCAGGCTTTCCTTTAGCAGTCACAGCCTGTTTCTTACGATCTTTTTCACTACGGCCAATCGGAGCTTCAATCACACCACGATCATTAGGCAGATTTCCATGAACAATCGCCCAATATTTGCGGAGAGACTTTTTATCCTTGAGTTCTTGGGCAAGTGCTAGATGAGCCTCATCATTTTTAGCAATCATGAGAAGGCCTGACGTATCTTTATCAATACGGTGAACAATTCCTGGACGCAGAACCCCATTGATACCCGACAAGTCCTTAATATGATACATAAGGGCATTTACCAGAGTTCCACTAATATGACCAGCACTCGGATGCACAACCATCCCCTGAGGTTTATTAACAACGGCCACATCCTCATCTTGGTAGATGATTTCTAGTGGAAGATTCTCAGCCACATACTCTAAAACCTCTGGTTCTGGCACATGGTAAGTGACGACATCGCCCTCTTGGACTGTGTATTTAGCTTTCTTGACTTGACCATTGACCAAGACCTGGCCTGATTTGATTTGTTCATTCGCGAGACTGCGTGATAATTCTGTCAAATCCGACAAAGCCTTATCCAAACGCAGGCCACCAGTTTCAATTTTAATTTCCATTTATTTCCTCTTTTAGCATTGCAATCAATAAAATAATCACTCCAACAGTCAGATAGCTATCTGCCACATTGAAAATTGCAAAATTGATAAAGTCCAAGTGAAACATATCCACAACAAAGCCCTGACTTACCCTGTCAATAAAGTTTCCAAGACCACCTGCGATAATCAAGGTCAAACCCAAGACCATCCAGAATGAGTCCTCCATGTGTTTATGTAGATACCAAATGGCACCTACCACGACAACCAGGGTAATGACAGCGAATAACAACTGCTGATCTTGTAAGATAGAAAAGGCTGCACCTCGATTTTGCAGGTAGGTCAAACTAACGAAATTGGGAATCCAAGAGCGTACTTCACCCAGTGGAATCTGCTGGACGATATAGGATTTTACCAACTGATCAAGCCCAATCAAAAGTAGTACAATGACTGCCACTATTCCTCTTTTTTTCATGATTTCCTCTTCTGATTAAAATATTCTTGCATGACTTCTACAAAGAGAGTCCCAGCTTGACTCAGCTCCACTTCTTCACGTTTAACATAGACCATGCGATTATCTAGGTTATCCTTGAGACGAATGACTGTAATCCCATTGACACTGTCACTATCTAAAAATCCGGAACCTGTTGCATAAGCGTCCGTCCGCTCCAAAATACCATTCAAAGTAGCACGATCTGTCACATTGAACATCTGCGAGCTCGCACTGGTATCAACAAAGTTCTCTGAATAATAAAGGTACTCATCTTTCTCTTGAGTGAAACGAACCGTTGGTAGATCAGATAAATCCTCCATAACCAATTCCTCTTTCTGAGCCAAAGGATGCCCCTCGCGGAGATAAATGTGGGTATGGAAGGAAATCAATTCAATGACCTCCAGACCTAGCTTTTCAACCCGTTGCATAATACCTTTTTTATTTTGATTGTTGAGGTAGATAATCCCAATCTCACTATGCCCTTGCGCTACTTCGTCTAAGATTTGAACAGTAGTTGATTCAAAAATACGAAAGTTCTTATAATCAGGATAGCGCTCTGAAAAGGCCGTAATGGTTGGTGGCAAGAAGTCATAGTGCTGACTAGCAATGGAAAATTCATCCTTTTCTTCCTCAGGATTGGCATACTGATTTTGAAAAATATCAAATCCTTTAACCAATTCTTGAGCTTTTTCATAGAATTCCATACCACGACGAGTCAAGAAAGTCCCTGAGCTGGTCCGACGGAAAATCTTAAAACCCAACTCTTTTTCCAAATCACGAACAGAAATAGACAGACTCGGCTGACTGACATACATCTTTTCAGCAGCTTCACGGAAAGTACCACTATTGGCAATAGCCACAACATAGCGTAATTGTTGAATGTTCATCTTCTACCCCCAACTTCTTTATCTTTTCATTATACCATATTTTAGAAGTTTTCCAAAAAAGAAAAAAGTCAGGAAATTTTCAAGTCTCAATAAATACTCTAACATCCCAATCCAAGAATTAGAATAATGTCTTTTTCAGTCCTTATCTGATTTCAAGCAAATAAAAACAGCAAATCTTGTTGATTTACCGTTTAAAATATGATGCAAGAAAAGCCTCTAATATTTTCTTTTGCCCTATAAATCAACTAGAAAAAACATCTTCAATCCTATTTGCTATATCTGGACTTACCTCCCAAATCCCAACATAGGGTTGTTCAATATACTGTTTTTCTTTCATAGTATATAGATAGGCTACACTATCATTTTCTTCATTCTGATGAGAGAATTTGATAATGATGTAATCTTTAACATTTGTCGGTTGATCATTTAAACTTTCTAAAGTTGTGGAGGTGGACTGTTTCTGTATCTCCTCAATCAATTTTGAGATTTCTTCTCTCTTGGTTATAGTTTTAATATCTTCAGAGATTTTTTTCTGCAGGGAAATTACAGAAATCCTTTCAGGTTCAGGAAGAATAAGTTTTTTCTTACTGACACAAGCAGATAAAACAAGAAAAGAGATTGAACAGACTATTATAGTGATAATTTTTTTCATACAGGTTTACATCCTTTCCATATTTCTGCTAGCTTACTAAGATAAAATTATTATATCAAATCTTGGCGATTTTTACAATATCTTATTCCCTTATAAAATTCATTATTGTAAAAGTTTTACATTCAACTATTTTTTCATTGTAAAATAAAGTAGCCGATAAATTCGCTTCTTACATTGGTTTTTAAAATATAGGTATCAGCGTGGGTATCAAAATAAAAAAATAGGCTCTCCGAAAACTCGGAAAGCCTTATTTAATGCTACTTCTAGCTTCCTCGCCTTTATATTTTAAGGCTCGGGATAAAAAGGTTCACTGGATCTTTTTATTTAGCGATTGGGTAAACAGAAACTTGTTTCTTATCGCGACCTTTACGTTCAAAGCGTACTACGCCTTCAACTTTAGCGAACAAAGTATCGTCTCCACCACGTCCAACGTTCACACCTGGGTAAATGTGTGTACCACGTTGACGGTAAAGGATTGATCCACCTGTTACAGTTTGTCCGTCAGCTGCTTTAGCTCCAAGACGTTTCGCTTGTGAATCACGTCCGTTTGATGTAGAACCTCCACCTTTTTTGTGGGCGAAAAGTTGCAAGTTGTTAAGAGTCATTTTTAACATAATGTTTTCCTCCGTGTTAGTTTTCTGTGATAACTCTGGTTTGGACGAACTCAGAAGAGTTCTCCGATAAGTTTGCCATACCTAAGAAAAATGATTCAAAGAATAACTGGGTCATTTCTCTCTGGTGTGAAGGAAGATCTTTTGGAATTTCAACCATCAGATAGCCACCTTCATCTTCGTTTAATTCTAGGATTGGTTCATAGCCTGCAAATTTCTCAATAGAATTGATAAAGTTAATGGCAAGCGTAGAAACCGATGCACACACGACATCTAAGCCGTATTCGCCACTCTCGGCGTGTCCAGTAATTTCCGCACTCCTCAGCTCGCCATCTTCGGCTCTCTCAAAGACTGCCTGTATCATGTGTTCTCCTTAAAATTAAGCGTTGATTGCGTTGATGACAACTTTTGTATATGGTTGACGATGACCTTGTTTACGGTGGCTACCTTTTTTAGGTTTGTACTTGTAAGTAACAACTTTCTTTTGTTTTCCTTGTTTTTCAACAGTTCCAACTACAGTAGCTCCAGAAACAAGTGGAGTTCCGACAACAGTGTTTTCACCACCAACAAGAACAACTTCGTTAAAAGTAACTTCTTGACCAGCTTCAACGTTCAATTTTTCAACGTAAACTGCTTGACCAACTTCAACTTTAACTTGTTTTCCGCCAGTTTTGATAATTGCGTATGTGCTCATTATGCACCTCCTATGATTTTTATGGGTTTCCCCGAATTTTTTGTGAAGACTCGCCTAGCATCGTGGGACAAACCACTTAAAAGAAGAGCTCTAAGTATAACAAAGAATAAACTAGGAATTGAGCCGAAGACATAACTTATGTTAGGCAAGGCGACAATGACGAAGTTTAAATTTGTTATACGACGAGCAACGATGTTCGTGCGGTTGCACAGGATTGTGCATAGTCAACTCTTCAAGTATAGCATATCTCCTATTTTCTTACAAGTAATAACACCTAAAATGAAGCTTTTTCTTTTACTTTTTTTCGCCAAGAGGCAAAAAGCATGCTAATGTAAAAAATACTCATCATAATAGGAACACCAAGAATGGTCTTTTCATGATAGAAAATCGTCAAATAGGCTGAAAAGACAACGCCAAGGACAAAACTACTAAGCAGGCTAACAAATATGAATCCTTCACGTAAAAATGGTGTGTGCTTGGTCCTAAAATAATCTCCAAAAGCCAGCATGGTTCGTTTGATATTCCCTGTCATAAAGGCATTATTGTAGGCAATACCCGAAACCTCACCAAAAGCAGTTGTCACCAATCCCATACAGAAGGCCAAGGGCGGTACTAGATAGATATTATCTACAGTCTGCGGCACAAAACCAATAATGATTGATAAGATTGCTAAAGGAAGCAATGACAAAATTGGCTTTTTCACAATTCTCAATTTTTCCTTATAAATTGTTAATAGAAAGACCCCCATCATAAAAGCTAACAAGGTGAGAACCTTGTCCCTAACATCTGAAACATTATTTTGAATTAATTCTACTGAAAGAAAGACGACATTCCCAGTTTGTCCAGCTACAAGAGTATTCCCTCGCACAATAAACGTATAGGCGTCTACATATCCTGCACAAAAAGTCAAAAAAAGCGCTAGCCTCTTAGACTGACGTGATATTTTTCTTATAGGTAATAACCTCATTTTCCCTCCCATTTCATTTACTCATCTCATTATTGTACCACTTTCTTTGGAAAAGACCTAGTAGCTTATTTGAAATTTTTCCCCTCTGTTGGATAGTCCCGTCTATCTATGTTATAATGAAAGAAGGATTTGAAATCTGAAAAGGAGTAACTATGCTTAAATTAGGTGTCATCGGAACAGGTGCTATCAGCCACCACTTCATAGAAGCAGCCCATACCAGTGGAGAATACCAGCTGGTCGCAGTCTATTCTAGAAAACTAGAAACTGCGGCAACCTTTGCTTCTCGCTATCAAGATATCCAACTCTTTGATCAAGTAGAGGACTTCTTCAAGAGCTCCTTTGATGTGGTCTATATTGCCAGTCCAAATTCCTTACATTTTGCTCAGGCACAAGCTGCCTTGTCTGCTGGTAAACACGTTATTCTTGAAAAGCCAGCTGTCACTCAACCACAAGAATGGCTGAATTTGATTCAAACAGCTGAGAAAAATAATTGTTTTATCTTTGAAGCAGCTCGTAATTATCACGAGAAAGCTTTCACTACTATCAAAAACTTTTTGGCAGACAAGCAAATCTTAGGAGCTGATTTAAATTATGCCAAATACTCTTCCAAGATGCCTGACTTGTTGACTGGGGAGACACCTAATGTCTTTTCAGACAGTTTTGCTGGTGGAGCTCTTATGGATTTAGGGGTTTATCCTCTCTATGCTGCCGTTCGCCTCTTTGGAAAAGCTAAGGCCGCAACCTATCAAGCTCAACAGCTTGACAACAGTATTGATTTAAATGGAAACGGAATCCTCTTCTACCCTGACTTTCAAGTTCATATCAAGGCTGGGAAAAACATCACTTCCAATCTTCCTTGCGAAATTTATACGACAGATGGAACCTTGACCCTCAACACCATCGAGCATGTCCGCTCAGCTATTTTTACAGACCACCAAGGAAATCAAGTCCAGCTCCCTATCCAACAGGCTCCTCATACGATGACTGAGGAAGTCGCTGCATTTGCACACATGATCCAGCAACCAGATCTGAATCTCTACCAAACTTGGCTGGAAGATGCAAGTTCAGTTCATAAGCTACTATATACTATGCGCCAGACTGCTGGCATTAGATTTGAGGCAGAAAAATGAAAACCAAACTACCGACTGAATGGCAAGAACTGAGTGACCAACTCGGTTTCCAAGAATTCACCCCCATTCAAACTCAACTATTTGAGCCCCTTCTTGCTGGAGAAAACCTCCTAGGAGTGAGCCCAACAGGAACTGGTAAGACCCTAGCTTACCTTCTACCAAGTCTTCTCAGACTACAAAAGAAAAAAGCGCAGCAACTCTTGATTCTAGCACCAAATACGGAGCTTGCTGGACAGATTTTTGACGTATGTAAAACGTGGTCAGAAGCTATCGGCTTGACTGCCCAACTCTTCTTATCAGGTTCGAGTCAGAAACGCCAGATTGAACGTCTAAAAAAAGGACCAGAAATTCTGATTGGAACTCCTGGCCGTATCTTTGAACTCATTAAATTAAAAAAAATCAAGATGATGAATGTGGAAACCATCATTCTAGATGAATTTGACCAATTGCTCGATGATTCTCAGATACACTTTGTCGAGAAAATTACTCACTACGCACCTCGTGACCACCAACTTGTCTATATGAGTGCGACGACCAAGTTTAACAAAGAAAAAATTGCGCCTAACACACGTACCATTGATCTTTCTAACCAAAAATTGGACAACATCCAACACTTCTACATGCAGGTAGATCAACGTCACAGAGTGGATATGCTACGAAAACTGGCTCATGTGGAGGATTTCCGCGGTCTGGTCTTCTTTAACAGCCTATCAGACCTTGGAAGCGCAGAGGAAAAATTACAGTATCGGGATATCTTGGCTGTTTCCCTCGCTAGTGATGTCAATGTTAAATTTAGAAAAGTTATCTTAGAAAAGTTTAAAGACAAGCAACTAACCCTACTTCTCGCAACAGACCTTTTGGCTCGTGGAATTGATATCGATAGTCTAGAATGCGTCGTAAACTTTGATGTTCCTAGAGATAGTGAAACCTACACTCACCGTGCTGGCCGTACTGGTCGTATGGGCAAGGAAGGTTATGTTATCACTCTCGTCACTCATCCAGAAGAAATCAAAAAACTTAAGAAGTTTGCAAGTGTCCGTGAAATTGTCCTAAAAAATCAAGAACTCTATATTAAATAAGCTTGGCGAGAGCCAACCTCTGATTTAAAATAAAATCCTCAGAATACGAGTTTCTAAGGACCTTATCTCAAGACTGAGCCTAGGCCAATAGTCCCTTATCTCCAAAAAAGCAACGTATTTGCCGTTGCTTTTTTGTGGTTGAGAACTATTTTGTCTCAGGCTCTTTTTGCTTACTAAAAATTAAAGAATTCCATAGCCTGTTTGAACAGTAAATCCGTATACTCTGGGTCTTCTTGGGCAATGGTAACCTGATCTTGAATCATTTCCAAGTCATCCGTTATCATGCCATCTGCACCCAAATGAACAGATTTATCAAAGGACTCTGAACTATTAATTGTCCAAACATACAATTTCTGATCCGTATTCCAAAGCTTGTTGACAAAATTTTCATCTAAAGTTGAATACTCCATGGTATAGCCTGTAGCCTTGGTTCTTGGAAAGATACTATTGTAAGGTAGGATGAAAAAGACTGGAATTTGAGTATCGTAGGCTAAAACCTGGTCAATCACATGGTAGTCCAAGGATTGCATTTGGTGACCATTCTGCTTAAGAACAGTTCCATATTTTTCCATAAAGTGTTTCATCATATCTGGACTATCTTTTCGACTGGTTTTAATTTCAATAAGGAGTTTTTGATGCAATTCATTGGCTTTATTGAGATAGTCATCAAAACTAGACACCTTGCTATGATAGCCATTTTCTGAAATATCAAGTTTGGTTAATTCTTCCAAAGTGAGATCCTGAGGATTGGCATTAACTCCTGTCAAATTCTTGATATTAGCATCATGCATCATGACAAACTGGCCATCTTTCGTTTCCTGAACATCTGTCTCAACAAAATCTGGAGATAGCTGAGCCGTCTTTTCTAAAGATTGTACTGTATTTTGGACACCATTCTTATTAGATACTCCCCTGTGAGAAATAATTAAAGGTTTATTGGCAACTGGAGCTTCTAAATAAACATAACCCTCAAGAGCGAAAAAGATACAAGCACAGCCCATCACTCCCCATCTCATCCAGTGATCTTTCTTTCTCCTTGGTGTGATCTCTAGTTCTTCTCCTGTTAGGAAGGAAACAAACTTAATGAGAAAATAAGTCAAGGCTATGTAGTGGAAATTCTTAATCAAGACAAAGTTGATAATTCCCAGTACAAGAGATTCCTTATGGGTCAGACCATCCATCAGCACTTGACTTGCTAGGATTGGAATCAACAGAAGAATGAAAAATAGGTAGGTTTTGACGACAATCCAAAGCAAGTTCCAAGTATAAAACCAGGAGTGCTTTCTTGTCTTCTCTAGACTGTATCTGACAGCTTCTTTGACTGTTTTCTTTTCAAATAAAAGCTGAGGTAGGGCAAACATGAAACGCACTGAAATGTAAAATAGCAGTAAAGCCAGAATAGTAACCACTATACCTACTAGCCAATACTTGTCTTCCACATAATCAACGATAAAGTCCGGAATGACAATTTTATTGAGGTAATAAATCTTTAAAATCTTTCGAATCAATGGAAAGAGCATCATGACATAAAAGAAGATAAAGGCTATCTTTGCAAGCGTGACTTGCTTCATAAACAAGAAACTTTGGTGAAAGACCTTGCGACTGTACTCTAGCAAGGTTCTCTTTTCATGACATAATAAATGCCGAGCACCAATAAAGAGAAGTCCTATCTGGTAATAGGCGACCAATAAATTAACAATTACCAGAACAAATAAAGCAAGACTAATAAAGGGTGAACCCGTTATAATTGCAAAAATATTATTGTAAGAAATAAAGAGATAGCCTGTCTGACGGAGTAAAAGTCCAGCAATCCAAGAATTTGATGGTAACCAGACAAACTCAATCATCATGAAAGTCAAGAAAAAGAGAAAGAGAATTTTATCTAGATTAAAGTATATCTGCTTAAAACCTAGATTTTTAGGTTTTTCAGGTTTCATAGGCACTCCTAGTCAAATAATTGAGACAAATCCAAGCCTCCAAAAGGATTGTTTGATAGGCTACTTTCTGTCTCTAACAATTCTCTAGCTTGATCCGACTCTAGGAAGGACTCGTAAACACGCGCCGTCATCCGTGCATCCTCTAGACTATTATGAGACTGACCTTGAAATCCAAGAAATGAGGCAACAGTTTGTAATTTGAGATTGGCAATACCATGTAAATCCGAACTCCGACGTTCAAAAGCTTCATCATACAAATCCACCTTATATTGCAGGCTGTAGTCTAAACCATGCTCTGCTAGAATAGGCAAATCACTTTTAGCAGCATTGTAGCCAACCATGGGTAAAGAACCCACAAACTCTTGAAAATCTTTTATAACTTTCTCCACTGGAGGAGCATCTTTTAAGGTCTCGGCTGTAATCCCAGTCAAACCATTGATAAAACTTTTTAGAGGTACACTGGTATGAACATAAGAATCATAGGCATCTATTTCCTGACCATCTCTAAAATGCACTGCCGATACTTGAATCAAGTGTGTTTGCCCTTCATGCTGATTAAATTCTAAGTCAAAAGCAATGTAATCTTCTAATCGTTCCATTCTATACCTCTCCTATACTGTTATTTTATACTCTTCGAAAATCAAATTCAAACCACGTCAACGTCGCCTTGCCGTACTCAAGTACAGCCTGCGGCTAGTTTCCTCTTTGATTTTCATTGAGTATTACTTGAGCAACTATACTATTTAGATTAGAAATAAAAGAAGCCATCAGGTTAGCATTTAACCTAAACAGCTCCTTGATTATCCTCCAAATAAACGAGCAAAAAAGCCTTTCTTAGTTGATTGGACTTCTTCTTTTGCTTGGTCCAGCTCTAGCTTAAGATTTTCTTGATCCTTCATGGCTTGAAGGGTCAATTGTTGCTGCTGATCGAGTTGTTTGTCTTTCTCAGCAATCTGACGGTCTTTGATACGCATCTGCTCGTCTTTTTCTGATAACTGACGATCCTTGGCTTTTAATTGTTCATAGAGACGAAGAATTTCAGCATTCTTCTCATCAACCAGAATCTCCATCAGTTCACGCTGCTTGACATCTTCACTGACAGGCTCATCTTCAAAAATCGTTTTTTTATAGATTTCTTCTAGCTTAATCAAGCCACTTCTGGTAACTACTGTTACCCCTTTGTCATTTTTATCTGTGTCTTCTTCTGGTAATTCTTTGACACGGTTATTGATTGCTTGGCGAGACAATCCTAAGACCTCTGCAATCTCACTGACGGTCATTTCAATACTCATAATATCCTCTGAAACGTTTTCTAGCTTTTCTTTACTTAAATCTTATCATAAGCTAGAAAAACTGTCAAATTTCCGCTTAATCTAAAGCCTTCAAAAAGGCTAACAAGACTTGGGCAGAGCGACGTCCAGCTTCGATAATAAACTCATCAAAAGAGATGTTTGCTTCATGGTTGGCATTATCACTCATAGCTCGGATGACTAAAACTGGAAGATTAAGGGCATGCGCTGCCTGAGCAATAGCTGCCCCCTCCATCTCCACGGCTAAAACATCTGGGAAATGGGACTTAATCGCTTCTATCTTGTCATTTCCTGCAACAAAACTATCTCCTGTAGCAATCAAACCAAGATGCCATTTTTGGTCCAATTGAGATAAACTCTCTTGGATTTTGGCAACAAAGGTTTTATCTGATTCGAAATAAAGCGGTTGTTGCGCCATTTGTCCATAAGCATAGCCAAATGCTGTGACATCCACATCATGATAGGCTAATTTGTCAGCAATCACGACATCCCCAACAGCGATACCCTCTGCTACTGCACCAGCAGATCCCGTGTTAATCAAAGCATCCACTCGAAAATGATCAGCCAAAATCGCCACACTCATAGCAGACATGACCTTACCAATTCCACTTTCTACAAGAACGACTTCATGCGAGGCAATGGTTCCAGTATGATAGGTATTGTCTAAAACAACTTGCTTCTGGGCATTTTCTAGATACTGGACCAGATACGCTAGTTCTTCTGGCATAGCCGCAATAATTCCTATTTTCATTTCAATTCCTTTTCTATTACAAAAGTTTCATTGCTAAGACAAGCAAAATTAAGAGAAAGATGACTGCAAATAAGATTTTATTCAGTTTAGAATTGAAGACATTTCTCTTGGTATTTTCAATGCGACGGCTTTTATGAATAGACGGTTCGACCTGAATCTTCAAGGTTTCTTGGCTAAAACCATGATCCTTAGGGTTGACATAACCAAAACGGGAAGAAGAGGTTGGTAAAATTTTTGTCTCCTCATCATCTAGCAAAGGAGGACCTGAAATCTTTTCGCCTCTATTAGCTCTTTCAATCATTTCATCCGTTAATAAAGGTTTACCCATACTAACCTCCTCTATTTTTTGTGTAATTCCCAATACTGAACAGCCATAATCGTCTTGGCATCACAGATATGACCTGATTGGATCAATTCCTTGGCTTCCTCTAAGTTCACTTCAAGGACTTCCAAGGTCTCATCTTCATCCTGCGGACGCGGATTTTCCACTTTCGTCAAATCGCTTGCTCGGTATAGTTTTAATTTTTCATTACAAAAGCCAATGGCTGAGTAAAAATCGTACAAGAGTTCTAATTTCCCTGTATAGGCTGTTTCTTCCTCTAATTCACGAAGGGCTGCTGCAACAGGGTCTGTATTTTCTCCTACTTCTAATTTTCCGGCTGGAATTTCGTAAGAGACTGCCTCAATGGCTTTGCGGTACTGCTTGACCAAGATAAGTTTTTGCTCATCCGTTACTGCTAAAACACAGACAGCTCCATTGTGGAAAATCAAATCCCGTTGGGCAGTTCCCTTGCCTTCTGGTAATTTAACCTGATCTTGGACCAGTTTAAAAATTGGTCCAAGATAGATTTCTTTTCGGCTAAGCGTTTTTTCTTCAAATTCCATGATAAGCTCCTACTGATTATTAGGATGATGAGGAAGGCGTGTTGCATATTCGTCTTTATTGACCTGACGACCGCGACCAATCGCAATCGCATCTGCTGGCACGTCTTTGGTAATAGTTGAACCCGCACCAACGAGGGAATTGTCACCAAGTTCTACTGGCGCAATAATGGTTGAATTTGAACCAACAAAGACATTGTTGCCGATAACTGTCTTGTATTTGTTTTTGCCGTCATAGTTGACTGTAATGGTTCCAGCACCAAAATTAACCTTGCTACCCACTTCACAGTTTCCGATATAAGTCAAATGACCAGCCTTAGTATTTTCGCCGATAGAAGAACCTTTCACCTCAACAAAGTTACCAATATGAACTTGGGCACCCAGACTTGAACCTGGACGAATGTGGGCGTAAGGACCGACTGTTACACCGTCTGCAACACTACTTTCCTCAATCATAGAGTTGGTAATAACAGCTCTTGCTCCGATAGTACTATCTACCACATAAGTTCCATTTGTCAAAACAGTCTCAGCACCAATTTTCGTTTGCCCCTTCAAGGTAACATTGGCTTCGATTTGAACTTCAGGCGCAAGCTCAACATCAATATCGATATAAGTTGCTTCTGGATTGACAAAGCTAACACCATTGACCATATGCTTATGATTGATGCGACGACGCATAACTGACTCAGCTGTCGCAAGTGCCACACGGTCATTTACCCCAAGACTTTCATCAAAATCTTTCAAAGTATAAGCGCCAACTTTTTCACCAGCTTCACGGAAAATGCCAATGACGTCTGTAATATAGTATTCTCCTTGAGCATTGTTGGTATTGATATTTTTCAAAGCCTCAAACAAACGCTCGTTGTCAAAGACGTAAGTTCCGGTATTAATTTCCTTGATTTGTTTTTCAAAATCTGTAGCATCCTTTTGCTCAACAATGCGAAGAACCTCAGCATTGTCATTACGTACAATTCGTCCATATCCAAAAGGATTATCCGTTTCAGCAGTCAAGATAGTCGCCACATTTTTATGATTGATGTGGAAATCAATCAAGTTTTTCAAGCTTTCACCTGTGATCAAAGGAGTATCCCCTGCGATTACCAAGGTATGACCTGACAAACCTTCTAGAATAGGCTCTGTCATCATAACTGCATGACCAGTCCCTAACTGTTCAGATTGAGTTACAAATTCTGTCTGTCCAGCCAAGACCTCTTCAACCAATTCTGCCTTGTGTCCGACAACTGTGACTGTCTTTTCAGGTTGGATAGCTCCCACACTACGGAAAACATGTTCCAACATAGAAATACCCGCAACCTTGTGCAAAACTTTTGGCAAATCAGATTTCATGCGAGTCCCTTTACCCGCTGCTAAAATAATGGCATAATTTGACATAATCTTCTCTTTTCTCTAGAAATTCCCTTTTATTATACCATATTTCAAATCATTCCGCGCCCTTGAATGAAAAAATGCTCCCAAGTCCTTTCCTTAACCCATTTTTTGAGTATTTTTTTTGATTTTTTTTCATTTTTAAGGTAAAATTATGAGATATGAGAAAGAAAATTAATCCGCTTATTTTGTTTGGTTTTTTTGGGATTATGATTTTCATTTTAATCCTGAATCGCCCTCGTTTTGAGGACCATCCTGTAAAAACAAAGTCAAATATCGCGCAAGTAGAAACGCAAGCGCTACATAATATAGATAAACCGGTGATTGATGTTTCTGGTTGGCAACGTCCTGAGGAAATCAATTACGATACTCTCTCCCAAAACATTTCTGGAGCTATTGTTCGCGTCCATAGTGGTGCTCAAACGTCCAAAGAGAACGATGCTTCCTATGTTAATGGTGTTGATAAGGCCTTTAAAACCCATATCACTGAGTTTCAAAAACGAAATGTCCCAGTTGGTGTCTATGCCTATGTAGCCGGAAAAAATGTCCAGGAGATGGAAAAAGCTGCTGAGGTATTCTATAACGCCTCTTCTCCATACAGTCCAAGTTACTATTGGCTAGACGTGGAAGAAAAAACCATGTCTAATATGAACGAAGGTGTTGAAGCCTTTCGTGCAAAACTAGAATCACTAGGTGCTAAAAATATCGGAATCTACGTTGGGGTCTATTTCATGGAAGAACACAGTATTGATACTGATAAGTTTACGTCTGTGTGGATTCCTTCCTATGGTTCTGACTCAGGATTTTACGAGGCAACTCCTAAGACTGATATAGATTATGACATTCACCAGTACACTTCTAAAGGAAAAATTGCTGGCTTTGACCACGATTTGGATATCAACGTCATCTCTTCTTTAAAAAATAAAGAAGAAACCTTTAGAAAACTCTTTTTAAAACCTTAAAAGCATTTGTTTCTCATTTGCTTTTTCTTTTTGTTTTAGATTGTGATACAATATAGTAAGGATTTTTTGAAATAGAAATAGTTGGAGGAAAAATATGCTCTCATGGTTAGCACGCGTTATTAAAGGGATTGTCATTGCTCTGGGATTTATCTTACCAGGAATTTCCGGAGGGGTTCTAGCAGCAATCTTAGGAATTTATGAACGAATGATTGGTTTTCTGGCTCATCCCTTTAAAGACTTTAAAGAAAATGTTTTGTACTTTATTCCAGTTGCCATTGGTATGCTTCTGGGAATCGGCTTATTTTCCTACCCGATTGAATACCTGCTTGAAAATTATCAGGTCTTTGTCTTATGGAGCTTTGCAGGAGCTATCATTGGTACAGTTCCTAGCCTCCTCAAAGAATCAACTCGAGAATCTGATCGAGACAAGATTGATTTAGTCTGGTTCTGGATAACCTTTATCATTTCTGGATTAGGACTCTATGCCTTAAATTTTGTCGTTGGAACCTTGAGCGCCAGCTTTCTTAATTTCGTCCTAGCTGGTACACTGCTGGCTCTTGGCGTATTAGTTCCTGGACTCAGTCCATCAAACCTACTTTTGATTTTGGGACTCTATGCTCCTATGTTGACTGGTTTTAAAACCTTTGACCTCTTGGGAACCTTCTTCCCGATTGGAATCGGTGCAGGTGCAACTCTCATCATTTTTTCAAAATTGATGGATTATGCCTTAAACAACTACCACTCACGTGTCTATCATTTCATCATCGGTATCGTCCTTTCAAGTACCCTTTTGATCTTGATCCCAAATGCAGGAAATGCTGAAAGTATCCAGTACACCGGTATTTCTCTTGTTGGGTATGTCATCATTGCCTTCTTCTTTGCACTGGGAATCTGGCTTGGTATTTGGATGAGCCAATTGGAGGATAAGTATAAATAATGGCAAAAAAAGTTAAAATCAAAAAAACATTGGTGGAACAAATCCTGTCTAAAGCAGGTATCCCACATCAGGGGATTCAAATCAATGCCCTGGAAGGAGAGCTTCCTCAAGGTTATGAACGAAATCAGATTTTCAAAACCTTGGCGCTTTTGGGAGATAAAACAGGACCAATTATCGGAATTGTCCCTATCACTCAACATTTGTCTGAAAAGAAACTAGCCAAAATTTCTGGCAATAAAAAAGTGAGCATGATTCCACAAAAGGACTTGGAAAAAACAACTGGTTACATTCATGGAGCCAATAATCCTGTCGGAATTCGTCAGAAACACAATTACCCCATTTTTATCGATAAAATCGCCCTAGACTTGGATCAAATGATTGTCTCTGCCGGAGAAGTTGGTCATAGCATCATCATCAATCCAAAAGAACTAGCCACCTTTGTTAAAGCAGACTTTGCAGATATTTTGGAGGGCAACTAAGAATGAAACTCTACTTTGTCCGCCACGGCCGTACCCTCTGGAACCAAGAAGGACGCTTTCAAGGCGCTAGTGGTGATTCTCCCCTTCTTCCTGAATCCATTGACACCCTAAAACGACTTGGCCAATATCTCAAGGAAATTCCTTTTAATCAGATTTATTCAAGTGATTTACCTCGAGCGGTCAAATCTGCTGAGATTATCCAAAGTCAACTCCAGACACCCTGTCCTTTAGAAAGTGTTCCTAATCTCCGTGAATGGCAGCTGGGGAAGTTAGAAGGTTTGAAAATCGCAACCTTGGAATCTATTTACCCACAACAAATCAAAGCTTTTCGATTTAATCTTGCTCAATTTGACACTCAAATGTTCGGAGCCGAATCCCTCTATAGCACCACGCAACGGACCATCCAATTTATCAAATCATTAAAAGATAGTCCAGATGAGCGTATTCTAATTGTCGGTCACGGTGCCAATCTTACTGCCAGTCTCCGTACTCTTTTAGGTTATAAAGAGCCACTTCTTCGTAAAGATGGAGGCCTAGCAAATGCCAGCCTGACAATTTTAGAAACTCATGATTTTGAAACATTTACACTCGATACTTGGAATGATACTTCCTATCAATAACAGAACTTGATTTTAGCGTCAAGTTCTTTTTAGTTTTTAAAGATTATCCGTGAATTTCTTGCTTATTTATGATAAAATGGGAGTATCGCAAAAAATGACTCATCGTATTCAATTTTGAGTAAAACTAGGAGGATCCCATGTCAACAGAACATATGGAAGAACTAAATGACCAGCAGATCGTTCGCCGTGAAAAAATGGCTGCGCTCCGTGAACAAGGAATCGATCCTTTCGGAAAACGTTTTGAACGTACTGCAAATTCACAAGAATTAAAAGATAAATATGCTGACCTCGATAAAGAACAATTACACGATAAAAATGAAACAGCTACTATCGCAGGACGCTTGGTAACCAAACGTGGTAAAGGTAAAGTTGGATTTGCCCACCTTCAAGACCGCGAAGGGCAAATTCAAATCTACGTTCGTAAGGATGCTGTCGGTGAAGAAAACTACGAAATCTTCAAAAAAGCAGACCTTGGTGACTTCCTTGGTGTCGAAGGGGAAGTCATGCGTACAGATATGGGAGAACTCTCTATCAAGGCTACTCACATTACACACTTGTCTAAGGCCCTTCGTCCTCTGCCAGAAAAATTCCACGGTTTGACAGACGTTGAAACAATTTACCGTAAACGTTACCTTGACTTGATTTCTAACCGTGAAAGCTTTGAGCGCTTTGTCACTCGTTCAAAAATCATTTCTGAAATCCGTCGTTATCTTGACCAAAAAGGTTTCCTTGAAGTGGAAACACCTGTTCTTCATAATGAAGCCGGTGGTGCTTCTGCCCGTCCATTTATCACCCACCATAATGCCCAAAACATTGACATGGTGCTTCGTATCGCGACTGAGCTTCACTTGAAACGCCTTATCGTGGGTGGTATGGAACGTGTCTATGAAATCGGCCGTATCTTCCGTAACGAAGGAATGGATGCTACTCATAACCCGGAGTTTACTTCTATCGAAGTTTACCAAGCTTATGCAGACTTCCAAGACATCATGGACTTAACTGAAGGCATTATCCAACACGCTGCTAAATCAGTTAAAGGTGATGGCCCAGTTAACTACCAAGGTACTGAAATCAAGATTAACGAACCATTTAAACGTGTTCACATGGTGGATGCTATCAAAGAAATTACTGGTGTCGATTTCTGGCAAGACATGACTTTCGAAGAAGCCAAAGCTATCGCTGCTGAGAAGAAAGTTCCAGTTGAGAAACATTACACTGAAGTTGGCCACATCATCAATGCTTTCTTTGAAGAGTTTGTTGAAGAAACCTTGATCCAACCGACCTTTGTCTATGGACATCCAGTAGCTGTATCTCCACTAGCTAAGAAGAATCCTGAAGACGAACGCTTTACTGACCGTTTCGAACTCTTCATCATGACCAAAGAGTACGGAAATGCCTTTACTGAATTGAACGACCCAATCGACCAACTTAGCCGTTTTGAAGCCCAAGCTAAAGCCAAAGAACTTGGTGACGATGAAGCGACAGGCATCGACTACGACTACATTGAGGCTCTTGAATATGGTATGCCTCCAACAGGTGGTTTGGGAATCGGTATCGACCGTCTCTGCATGCTCCTAACTGATACAACCACTATCCGTGATGTATTGCTCTTCCCAACAATGAAATAAACTCTTATCCTCTGGTACTTGCCAGAGGATTTTTTGATGCAAAAAGAGACTGAGGAAAAACTCAATCTCCACTTTTCACTTCTTTTGTTGCCACATCTTCTCCAAACCATTTCTGGCTGATTTCCTGGAACTTTCCTTCTTGATATAGTTCAATAAAGGATTGGTTTAATGCTGTTAATAATCTTTTATCAGCTGGTCTAACTCCAACAGTAAAAGATTCACTTTCAAATCCAGCTGAAAAGACATTGTAATCATTTAATATCCCCTCAGACTGGAGGTAATAATTAGCATACACTCGGTCAATCAACAAAGCATCAATCCGATCATTTTTCAAATCAATTAAGGCTTCATTGAAACTCTGGTATTGATTGGCCTTCTGGTCTTTAACACGATTTTTCAGTAAGTCTGGCTGAGCTTCAAAGTCTAAATAACCAGAGGAACCTGCTTGAGCTCCCAAGGTCTTATCCTTCATATCCTCTACTGAACGAATTTGCTTGCTTTTCTTCGTAACTAGTACTTGCTGATTTTCCATATAAGGAATACTAAAGACAACTTTTTCTCGGCGTTCATCAGTGGCAGAATAGCCATTCCAAATGGCATCTATGGTTCCATTTTGCAGTTCCGTCTCCTTCATATCCCAGTCGATTGGCTGAAATTGAACCTTAAAACCTAATTTTTCAGAGACAGCCTCTGCTAAGTCAATATCAAATCCTGTATATTGACCATTCTTTTCTTCAAATCCCATAGGTACGAAGGTATTATCAAAACCAATGGTTATACTCCCCTGCTCTTGATACTTATCCCAGTTATCCTGCTTTGGATCACTAGCCTTCTGAGTACAGGCTGTTAAGAAGAGAGTCAGGAACGAAACCAACACCAAGACAATTTTTTTATTAGTCATCGGCACCTCCTACTTGGGTTCAACCTTGAGAATCTGATCTGCAATATTTTCAGCGAATTGTATATCGTGTGTAACCACAATCTGCGTCATCCCTAATTCTCTATTTTGCAAGATCAGTTTTTCAACTTCCAAGCGCAATTCTGGATCAAGTGCAGAAGTTGGTTCATCGTAGCCAATGATTTCTGGGTCAATCATCATAGCACGCGCCAAGGCCACCCTTTGCTTTTGCCCACCTGATAGTGAGAAGGGATAAGCATCTGCATGTCCTGCCAGTCCTAATTGTTCCAAAAGACCTCGCGCCTTCTGCTCAGCCTCATCCTGCTTCATTCCCATGGTTTTTACGGGCGATAAGGTCAAATTGTCTAGAACTGATAAATGATGGAACAGTTGAAAATCTTGGAATACAAATCCCAGTAGATTGCGCTTCTCTAGTTCATCCAATTCTAAAGGTTCTCCATTATAAAATATTTGCCCTGAATCAATGGTTTCAAGACCCGCAAGCATGCGTAAGAGAGTCGTCTTACCTCCACCCGAAGGCCCAACGATAGCTAGGATTTGCTTTTCAGGAATTTTTAGACTGAAATTAGACAAAATTTGCTTTTCACCAAACCCTTTATTGATATTTCGTAATTCTAACATGGCAGCCTCCTATCTATAGTAACTGTATTTCTTCTCAACTTTTTTGGCAAGAATGGTCACAATCCCAATCAAAATCAAGTAAATGGCTCCTGCCAAGAACATAGGAACCAGGCTAGCATCACGGTTTGCAGCTGTTCGACTAGCCAAGATAAGATCTGAAATTCCTAGAGCATAGACCAGAGAGGTATCCTTGACCAAACTCATGACTTCGTTAAATACGCTAGGAAGAACAATCTTGGTCACTTGGGGTAAGATAATATAGCGAACTGTGTCAAAGGGACTAAACTTCAAAACCTTAGCAGCCTCATATTGACCTTTAGGAATGGTATCAATCCCTCCACGAAAGATTTCAGCAAAGTAAGCTGCATAATTCAAAACAAAGGCAATAATGGCCGCAGGAAGACGATCCAAACGGATCCCAATGCTTGGCAGCACATAATAGATAAAAATCAATTGCAAGAGCAAGGGTGTTCCCCTCATAATCCAAATATAAATATTAATCAGATGATGGAGGGGCTTCCAATGGACTTGCAAGGCAAAGGCAATCAAAACGCCCAAGGGAATAGAAAAAATCAAGACCAGTGCAAAAACCTGCAAAGTCATGCTTGCACCGCTCAATAAACTCGGTAATATCTCAAACAAATAAGACATACTGCACCTCCTAAAAATAATTGTTCCTATTATAGCATAAATAAACAAAATAACCAATAATTTTTGTAAAAAAATTCTCTTTAAAAAAGAAAAACTATATCTATCAAAAAAGAAAGGACGAAATGTGTCCTTTCTCGATCTTAGCTTTCCTTTAACTAAAGATCCATAACATCATCCATAGCAAGACTCATGAACCCCCAGATAAACAAACCAAGGACTAAATAAGCATAGAGTGGCAGGGAAGCAAAGATAAAAGGTGATAGTAAAATCATACCCAAGGTATCTCCAAAATTTGTACAAATACAATACAATCCAAAAAAAAGATAAAGGATAAAAATAATAAACCAAAAGCAAAATCGCTTGCGTGCTTTTTCTTTTCGAAACATTTCTTCCACCTCCCCTTCTATAGCTCTATTATATTACTAAGACTTTTATTTGTAAAAGTACTATCAAAAAGAAGGGACTTTTTAATTTTTTTATATCGTTGCAAATTACGATAAGCTAATTCTACGCAAACCAATAAAGATAATCCTCCAACTGATATCAAAAATAACAGAAAGAATAGTGAATAAATTACCAACATAATAAAAGTTGCAAAGATTTCTTCCATATCATGATTAAAAATATAAATAATCGTGTAGGTATAGAGTGCTAAGACAGAAATAGCCACACCTAATCAAATATGTGCCCAAATCAATCCTTTTCCACTCATCTTTCTCCCCAGCTCACTATAGAGCCTCTCTAATCCTTTACCAATCGTTTCTGATCGTCCTTGTTGTAGCTTTATTGATACAAAATTGAGTTTATTTAAAATTCTCTCATCAACTCTCACTGGTATAACAAATTGCTTATCCATATAGTCCCCATATTTTTAACATTACTATACTTTCTTATAGCTACATTGACAAGTTAAAGTTCAAAACCAGCTAAATCGATTACTTCTTATTTATCACTTTTTCAATTGTTGCCAGGACTCCATTAGTCCCTTCCATAAAATCACGAATACTAACACCAGAAGCCCCTCTGTAACTTGCCTGATAAAACTATAAAAACGTTTGAAAATTTGCTCAAGTGCCATCACTTCCTCTTTGGCTCTACATCACCTACTAAGTGAGCAAAAAATTCTGTAAAGATAGACATAATTTTTGCTAAATCTGTTTATTTCAGTAAATCATTAATAGGTACATCATCTCAGAGATTAGCAATAAATTCTAACTACTGGTCAATTTTTTTACTGCTGCAATCTCGTTTTCTACTGTATACATTAAAATTAAGGAATCACGATAATATAAAGATAAAAGGATCGCTTGCTCTCTCTTCTTATCCTATATCTGTCTTATTCAGTCGACATTTAAATTTCTTCAACTTTTCAGCATTACATCCATATACAATAGTAGCATAATGACCATTTGTTGCAGTATCTCAGCTATATATTAAAGTAAATTTCACTTTTTTAGAAGAGTGGTGGACTTTTTACCAAAAAAAATCTAAGGGAGCTATATCAGCTCTCTTACTAGTAGCATGAATGATTTTAAATAGGCATTTTAGATTTATATCGATATAAAATACATTCAACGCTTTCTAATCAAACTTGATCTTTCAAAGTCAAAATCAGAATGATTTAAGTTAATCTTAAACCTGCCTCTTGATTACACAGTGAACCTTGAGTATATCGAATATAATTCTGCATGACGAGCGGAACTGCCAAAAATCGTAAAAACTATTGAAGATTTAAATCTGAAAACAAATACACAACTTGAAGAATCCATTGATAGGCACCTCACCTACCACATCTTTAGGCATACTCTCGTAAGCAGAATAGCGTAACTCTAAAAGCAATTATGGCAAGAGTAGGACGTTCTGATTCTAGGACAATAAACAAAATCTACACACGTTACAAAGAAGATGGATGACAATATCCTCAATTTGCTAGATAATTTATAGTTTTGCCCCCAAAACCAAAAGAAAAGCCTGTCACACAAGCTCAAATGCTTGATATGATAGGCTTTTTGAAGGTTGATTATTTAACAGCGTCTTTAAGAGCTTTACCAGCTTTGAATGCTGGAACTTTAGAAGCTGCAATTTTGATTTCTTTACCAGTTTGTGGGTTGCGACCTTTACGTGCAGCACGCTCACGAACTTCAAAGTTACCAAAACCGATCAATTGAACTTTTTCACCAGCTGCAAGGTACTCAGTTACTGCTGCGAATACAGCTTCAACTGCTGCTGCTGAGTCTTTCTTAGTCAATTCTGTAGCTTCTGCTACTTTAGCGATCAAATCTTGTTTGTTTGCCATGTTAATGATTCCTCCAATTTAATTTCTAATTAACAAATATAATCATATCCTAAAATCCCTTTTAGGTCAAGTTAAAAACGCTATTTCTTCCCATTTTATTTATTTTTTTAGGAGTGGTAACGTACTAAAACAGCCCAAGCATTCTCACCCGTGTGAGTTTGAATAATAGAGCCCGTTTCCAAAACTGAAATAGGCTTTTCAACATAAGCTTGTAAGCTTTCTTTCATCTCTTTTGCCCAATCAGCACTACCAGAATATGAAATTCCAATCTCTGCTACAGAACGTTCAGTTAGCGAACTTGTCAGCTCATCCAACCATTTTTTAAAAGTTTTAGCTCCACGACCTTTAACGATTGGCTGCAATTCATGGTCTTTCATCTGCATGACAACACGTATATTGAGAAGTGAGCTCAACAATCCAGTTACACGGCCAATTCGTCCACCTTTTACTAAATTTTCCAAAGTTGAAACGCCAATATAGAGTTCTGTGTGGTTTTTAACCTCTTCTACACGAGATAAGATTTCCTCCAACTCTTTGCCTTCTTGTGCTAACTTCGCAGCCTCAACAACTTGGAATTTCAAGGCTTGATCAGTGAATGAACTATCAATAACTGTCACATCGGCAGTAGATAAGCTAGCACCTTGACGTGCCGCTTCTACAGTACCAGAAAGAGCATGAGACATATGAATAGCAAGAATCTGGCTACCATCTTTGCATAGGTCTTCAAAAACTTCAGCAAAGACACCTACAGGGGGCTGGCTTGTTTTTGGAAGATTCTTACTTGCTTGCATCAACTGAAGAAATTTACCTTCTTCTTTCAAATCCGCATCAGAATAAACAACATTATCGATCATTACAGATAATGGAACAATAGTGATACCTAATTGATTTACGAGTTCTGGTTCAATAGTAACAGATGAATCGGTTACAATCTTAATTTTTGTCATAGTATCAATCTTTCTATTTTAGGATTCAGATTGTTTTTCTTACTTCTAATTATATCAAAAAAAGATTAAAAATCCTAATGGAGTCATTCAAATTTTCCTTAAAAATTTGATATAATTTACTTATAAGAAAAGAGGTGTCCTATGATTAAAAAAATTTATCCCATTTTAACCATTTTACTAGGTGCTGCTATTTATGCTTTTGGGCTGACTTATTTTGTAGTTCCTCATCATCTCTTTGAAGGAGGGGCGACAGGTATTACCCTCATCACCTTTTATCTTTTTAAAATCCCTGTTTCTCTGATGAACCTGCTGATTAATATTCCCCTTTTCATACTAGCTTGGAAAATCTTTGGAGCAAAGTCCCTCTATTCTAGTTTACTAGGAACCTTAGCCTTGTCCGCCTGGTTGGCCTTTTTTGAACGTATTCCCCTTCATATTGATCTTCAAGGTGATTTACTGATTACAGCCCTCATAGCTGGGATTCTATTGGGAATTGGTCTTGGAATTATCTTTAATGCTGGAGGTACAACTGGTGGTACTGATATTCTAGCTCGCATTCTCAATAAATACACTCATATATCCATGGGGAAACTGCTCTTTATCTTAGATTTTTGTATTCTCATGCTTATTCTCCTAATCTTCAAGGATCTGAGATTGGTTACCTACACGCTCTTGTTTGATTTTATCGTTTCTCGTGTCATTGATTTGATTGGTGAAGGAGGCTATGCCGGCAAAGGATTTATGATTATCACAAAACGTCCTGATCAACTTGCTAAAGCGATTAATGATGACCTAGGAAGAGGTGTTACTTTCATCTCAGGTCAAGGTTATTATAGTCAAGAAGATTTAAAAATCATTTACTGTATTGTCGGAAGAAATGAAATTGTGAAAATGAAGGAAATGATTCATCGAATTGATCCTCAAGCCTTTATAACTATTACAGAAGCCCATGAAATCCTAGGAGAAGGCTTCACATATATAAAAGAGTAAGCAAAAAGCTGGGAAGTTCCAGCTTTTTCTTTATTCAGAAAGTGTAGAATGACGATAGCCATAAGTAAAGTAAATCACAAGTCCAACTACAAGAGCAATTCCAAACGCAATCCATGTTTCTACACTATATTGAAGCATAAAGGAAAGACAGATTAGAATCGAGAGAATCGGCAACAAGGGAACTAGGGGAGTTTTGAATTCTCCTTCTTTAGGCATTCCCTTATCCTTTCTAAGTTTTATAATTCCATAAGCCAATAGGATAAGATAAGCAAGCGTACAAATATTTAGAAAGGCTGCAATACTAGCCAGTGGAAACACTCCTGCTGCAATTGCAGAAGCAACTCCAGTTAAGATGGTCGCATTTTTAGGAACACGACTTGTTTTGCTTAATTGCTTAAAACTTCGAGGTAAAAGACCATCACGTGCTAAACTGTAAATCATACGCGATAAGGCATAAGTCATAGAAATACATACTGTTATTAGGGTCAAAATGGCCACTAATGACACATAATTAGCTGCCCAACCAATTCCTATACTTCGCAATGAAAATGCTACAGCATCATCCACATTGAGTTGGCTGTAGTGAACAATCCCTGTCAATACTAATGTAACCAGAGCATAGAGAATCGTTACGATTGTCAAAGACAAAACAATACCTCGTGGGACATTCTTTTGTGGATTTTGAATTTCATCAACAGCCATCGAAATAGATTCAAATCCTAGGAAACCAAAGAACATCAAAGATGCTCCTGCCATTATTCCAGTACTTCCACCATAAATTTGACCAAAACCAAAGGGAGCAAAGTTGGACCAATTTTCTGGTTTAATATACCAGATACCAACTAGAATAAACAAAGCGAGAGCAGAGAATTTCAAGATGACTAGAAGCGAATTAAAACGCAATGCTGCCTTGGAATTTAATAAAACTAAACCGGTTACCAGTGTCAGTACCAAAATAGGTAAAAGGTCTATATAGGTACCCTGCTCAGGGTTAAAGGTCCCATTCAAGGCTTGAGGCATTGAAATACTATAGTTACTGAGCAAGCCTTTAAAATAAGCTGCCCAGCCAGAGGCCACACCAGAAACTGCTGTCATGAACTCCATGATGGTCAACCAACCAGCAATCCAAGCTGGTAATTCACCCAAAATTGCATACAAATAACTATAAGCACCACCAGTTGCAGGAACACGAGAGGCAAACTCTGCGAAAAAGAGGGCGGATAAAGAAACACACAGGGCAGAAATCACTATAGATACAACCAGTGACGGACCAGCAAGCGTTGCTGCTGCGGTTCCTGTAATGGTAAAAATCCCAGTTCCTACCATGGCACCGATTCCTAATAAAATCAAATCCCATACTTTTAAATGACGGTGCATTTCAGTACGTCCCAAGCTAACATCTTTTGTTCTAAAAATATTCATACTTCATCTCCATTAAATATGATTGTTTTATTTTATCATATAAAAGAGATTTTGTGAATATTTATAAGATAATTTTTCAAAAAAATCCGAACAGAATAAATCCTGCTCAGATTCTACATATTCTTAGCCAACTGATCCTTCCATTTCGTAGCTAATCAAGCGGTTCAGCTCAACAGCATACTCCATTGGAAGTTCTTTTGTAAAGGGTTCTACAAATCCCATAACAATCATTTCTGTCGCTTCTGATTCTGACAATCCACGGCTCATGAGGTAATAGAGTTGCTCTTCTGAAATCTTAGATACCTTAGCTTCGTGTTCCAAAGCGACTTGTGAGTTGTGAATTTCATTAAACGGAATGGTATCTGATGCTGACAAGTCATCCATGATAATAGTATCACATTCGATGTGAGAGACAGATTTCTTAGAGTTTTTATTAAAGGTTACTTGTCCACGATAGTCAACCTTTCCTCCACCTTTAGCGATGGATTTAGACACGATAGACGAGCTTGTATGTGGAGCGTTGTGGATCATCTTAGCTCCAGTATCCTGGTGTTGCCCAGCATTGGCAAAAGCGATAGAGAGCATGGTACCACGCGCCCCTTCTCCATCAAGGTAAACTGATGGGTATTTCATGGTAGTTTTGGCACCCAAGTTTCCATCAATCCACTCAACAGTGGCATCCTTTTGAGCTTTAGCACGTTTTGTAACCAAGTTATAGACGTTATCAGACCAGTTTTGGATAGTCGTATAACGCATATAAGCTCCATCCAAGGCAAAGATTTCTACGATGGCCGCATGCAAGCTGTTACTTGAATAAGTTGGCGCTGTACATCCTTCTACATAATGGACACTTGCTCCCTCATCAACGATAATCAAGGTACGTTCAAACTGACCTGTATTCTCGTTGTTTATACGGAAGTAAGTTTGAAGTGGAATATCTACCTTGACCCCTTTTGGTACGTAGATAAAGGTTCCACCAGACCATACTGCTGAGTTGAGGGCCGCCAACTTGTTATCAGTCGGTGGTACCAACTTGGCAAAGTATTGCTTAAACAAGTCTGGGTATTCCTTAAGGGCAGAATCCGTATCTGTAAAGATAATCCCCAATTTCTGGAATTCTTCCTTCATGTTATGGTAAACCACTTCTGACTCATACTGGGCAGAGGCACCTGCTAGATAAGCACGTTCAGCTTCTGGAATCCCGATACGTTCAAAGGTTTCTTTGATTTTTTCAGGAACCTCATCCCACGAACGAGCTGGTTTATCAGATGGTTTTTGGTAGTAGATCAAGTCATCAAAATCAATCTCTGACAAATCTGCTCCCCAAGTTTGCATGGGCATTTTTTTGAAGGTTTCATAAGACTTCAAACGGAATTCTAGCATCCACTCAGGTTCTCCCTTAGCAGCTGATAGTTCACGAATGACATCTTCATTCAATCCTTTTCCTGTCGATAGGACAGGCTCTACATCATCATGGAAACCAAATTTATATTCACCAAGGTCAATTGGTTTTGGTTCTACTCTTTCTTCAGCCATAATATCCTTTCTTTCATTCTTTATTTCTACTGATTCATAAGACAAAAGAAATTTGTCTTACTGATTTTCTTGATTTTCAATTGTTTTCTTCAAAGCGTTCCAAGCTAGGGTTGCACACTTGATTCGTTGAGGAAATTTGGCAACGCCTGATAAGAAGGCTGCATCGCCAAGTTGATCTTGGCGTTCATCTTTTTGCCCTTGAACCATCTCAGAAAAAATGGTCGCAAGTTCTAAGATTTCTTGTTTGGTTTTTCCTAAAACTGCATCTGTCATCATGCTAGCAGAGGCAGTTGAGATGGTACAGCCCGAGTTTAGAAAAGCGATATCTTCCAAACGGTCATCTATATCAAACTTGACAGAGAGGTTGATGACATCTCCACAGGTCGGATTATTGAGACTGATTTGTTCAGCGTCTTCTAACTTCCCTTGATGATGTGGATTTTTCGAATGGTCCGCTACCACTGCCATATAAAGGCTATCTAGTTTAGAAAGTGCCATTGAAAAACTCCTTTGTCTTTTGTAAGGCATCGACTAGTTTATCGCAATCTGCCTTGGTATTGTAGATATAAAAACTTGCACGAGCTGTTGCTGGGACATCCAAATACTGAAGCAAGGGTTGCGCACAGTGGTGACCTGCACGAACAGCTACTCCTTCATAATCCAAAGCTGTCGCAAGGTCGTGAGGATGGAGATCGCCTAGATTAAAGGCAATGACACCTGAACGTTGAGCCAAGTCCTGAGAACCGTAAATAGTCAATCCTTCAATCGCCTGAAGTTTTGGATAGACGTATTCAATCAGTTCCTGTTCATGGGCTTCAATGGCATCCATACCAATCTTTTCAAGATAATCTACTGCCGCAGCAAGTCCAATTGCACCTGCCATATTTGGTGTTCCAGCCTCAAATTTCCAAGGCAATTCCTTCCAGCTAGCAGATTGCTCATAGACGAAATCAATCATTTCGCCTCCAAATTCTACTGGTGACATTTGCTCTAGGTACTTTTCTTTACCATAAAGGACACCAATACCAGTTGGACCAGCCATCTTGTGACCTGAAAAGGCAAAGAAGTCCACATCCAAGTCCTGAACATCAATCTTCATATGAGGCGTAGATTGAGCACCATCCACCACCATGATAGCTCCAACTTGATGGGCCAATTGAGTGATTTCTTTGATTGGATTGACCACACCAAGAACATTTGAGGCGTGAGCAAGGGAGACAAACTTGACCTTGTCAGTCAATTTAGCTCGCAAATCCTCCATATCCAGAGCTCCATTCTTAAGATAGACATAGACAAGCTCTGCCCCAGTCTTGCGGCAGGCTTCCTGCCAAGGAATGATGTTGGAATGGTGTTCCATGACAGAAATCAAAACCTGGTCTCCCTCAGTCAAGACTTCCTCAGCATAACGCGCTACCCAGTTAAGACTGGTTGTCGTTCCTCTAGTAAAGAGAACTTCCTTTGTAGACCCTGCATTGATAAACTTACGAATGATTTCACGAGCGGTTTCATAGGAAGCTGTTGCCCTTTCTGCCAAGGTATGAACGCCACGATGAACATTGGCATTGTCGTTCTCATAGTAGCGGTTAATCGTCTCCAGAACTGCTAGTGGTTTTTGTGTCGTCGCAGCATTGTCCAAATAAACCAATGGTTCATCATTAACAATCTGGTCTAAAATTGGAAAATCCTTGCGAATCGCTTCTACATCTAACATAGGCTACCCCTTAGCGTTTTGACAATTTTTCTTCGATTGTTGCAATCATTTCATCACGAACTTCCTTGACTGGAATCTCAACAATAACAGATCCAAGGAAACCGCGGACAACCAAACGTTCTGCAGTTGCCTTATCCAAGCCACGACTCATAAGGTAGTACATGTCTTCTGGATCTACCTGACCGATAGAGGCCGCGTGACCAGCAGTTACGTCATTTTCATCAATCAAAAGAATTGGGTTGGCATCTGAACGTGCTTGGTCTGAAAGCATGAGAACACGGCTCTCTTGTTGGGCATCTGCTCCCTTGGCACCCTTGATAATGTGGCCAATACCATTGAAGGTCAAGGTTGCTTTTTCAAGGATAACCCCATGTTGGAGGATATTTCCGATTGAGTTACATCCGTAGTTAGTCACTCGAGTATCAATCCCTTGAACCTGACGTCCACTTGAAAGAGCTACCACTTTAAGGTCAGCATGACTACCATTTCCAATCAAGTCGCTATCAAAATCCGCAACTACGTTTCCTTCGTTCATAACACCGATTGCCCAGTCAATGCTTGCATCGTTGCCTAATTTACCACGACGGCTAATGTAGGCAGTAACATTTTCACCTAAACGGTCGATAGCCGCAAACTTCACTTGCGCACCAGAACGTGCAATGACTTCCACAGTGATATTGGCAGTTGCTTTGACACTTCCTTGGCCACGTGACTCTAAACGTTCCAGATAACTAATCTTAGAATTTTTACCAGCGATAATCATAATATGCTTGTTAAACGGCACATCGCTATCGCTGTCTTGATAGAAAATTCCTTCGATTGGTTCTTTAATCTCAACATTATCAGGAATATAGAGAACAGCACCACTATTGAAATAAGCTGTATGGTAGGCTGCCAACTTGTCATCGTCATACTTAACAGATGACATGAAGAATTCTTCAATCAGCTCTGGAATTTCTTCTAAAGCTGAATGGAAATCTGTGAAGACAACACCTTGTTCAGCCAACTCAACCGGAGTTTGCTCAAAAACAGTTTGAGTTCCTACTTGCACCAACTTCAAGTGGTTATCTAAAGCTGTGAAATCTGGAACATTTGCTGATGGCTCACTTTCTGTAATCGTTCCATCACCCAGATTCCAACGGTGGAATTTGACACGCTCAATAACTGGTAATTCCAAAGTCTCAATCTTGTCAAAAGCTTTTTGACGGAGATCAGCCAACCAGCTTGGTTCAGCGTGCATTTCTGAAAAAAGTTTAATATTTTCTTTAGTCATTTACTTCTCCTAAAAGATACGAGGGAATTACAATTCTTCCTTGTAATCGTAGCCAAGTTCTTCAGCTAGTTTTGCGTATCCTTCACGTTCCAAACGCGTAGCCAATTCTGGACCACCTGAAAGGACAACACGACCTTCCATCATGACGTGTACCACATCAGGCGTGATGTAGTTCAAAAGACGTTGGTAGTGAGTGATAATCATAGCACCAAATCCTTCACCACGCATAGCATTAACACCTTTAGAAACAACTTTAAGGGCATCAATATCAAGACCAGAATCAATCTCATCCAAAAGGGCAAAAGTTGGTTCCAACATCAAAAGTTGAAGAATCTCATTACGTTTTTTCTCACCACCAGAGAAACCTTCGTTGAGGTAACGCTCAGCCATTTCTTCTTTCATGTTGAGCAATTCCATCTTCTCGTCAAGTTTAGTGATAAACTCACGAACTGAAATCTTCTCATCGTCTTCTTTACCAGCATTCATGGCTGCACGAAGAAACTCAGCGTTAGTAATACCAGGAATTTCTGATGGGTATTGCATAGCAAGGAAAAGTCCCATACGCGCACGCTCGTCAACTTCCAACTCAAGGATGTTTACGCCATCAAACAAGACTTCACCTTTGGTAACTTCATAGTTTGGATTTCCCATTATAGCTGCAGAAAGAGTTGATTTACCAGTACCATTTGGTCCCATGATAGCAGCAATTTCACCTGTTTTCAGGGTCAGGTTAACCCCTTTTAAAATTTCTTTTCCTTCAATCTCAACGTGAAGATCTTTGATCTCTAATACTGACATGATAGTTCCTTTCTTTTTCAAAGCCTTTACAGTACTTACTAGAAACATACTTGATTTCCCTAGAAAATACGGAAATACTCAATGAAAATCAAAGAGCAAACTAGGAAGCTAGCCGCAGGCTGTACTTGAGTACGGCAAGGCGAAGCTGACACGGTTTGAATTTGATTTTCGAAGAGTATAAAAGGTCAATAAATATACTTTTATAGTATAACAAAAAAAAGCCTAAAAGGCTTTGATTTTGTCTAGAAGCTGAGGACTAGTCTTTTCCTTTCAAGTGCTGGTCAATGACATCTACAATCTTGCCCATCAAGTAACTGACTCGGAAATTTCTAAAAAGCAAAATGGCCCAAAAGGCTGCCATAATATAGCGACCAGTCATCCAGGCTTCATTGAAAAAATAGGTCTCAGCAGCTGTAAACAGCGCGATGATAATAAATTGTTGTCTATTCATAAACTTATTGTATCATGAAATCTTTCTTTAGTCTTCCTCTACCTTCACTTTATCAGCTAAAAATTCAAATCCTTCCGGAATCAGACTTTCTTCTGCTTCTTTTTCAGTTTGAGAAGATTTGGCTTTGGCTGAAAAGGCTGCGCGAACTTCTTTCCATTCCTCCATGGAAATAGCTAAAATCTCGGGTGAAAAACCTGCTGCCTGACTGAGGATGTTACCAAACATGGTGTTGAGATTATCTCGTTTCATGGTTTGACCAGCATTGAAGTTAGATTCAAAAGCAAGAATAGCATGGTGTTCATTGGCCGCAACTGGTTGAGAACCAACTAGCAGAGCCTTATCAGGACCTCCTAGACTTTCAATCACCTCTCCCCAGGCATTCTGCAAGCGAATCAGATTTTGACGTGCTAAATCAGGATTTTCGACGGCCTCTTGTAAGATAGATTGTACTTTATTGCGATCCACACGATAGACTGTTTTGCCTGCTGTTGGACGAGTAGGTACTGGACTGGTTGGCTTAGCTACAGTTCCCACATTGGCGAGTTCATGTTTGAGACGGGCAACTTCCTGTCTCAATGCAGAAATTTCATGTTCAACTGCCCCAGAAAGAACTGGTTCAGGCTTAATCTCTGCCAAACGGATAGTCATCATCTCAGCATAAATCTTGGGCTGCAAACTAGACTTAATATCTGCTAAACTGACTGTCGCCAAGCGAATCATTTCAAACAGATTTTCTTGAGGAAGTGCCAAATTCTCTACAAAGACTGGACTATGATGAGTGTTTTCTCCACCTGTTTGAACAATTAACAAGTCTCTTAAATAGTGCAAAAGATCCGTCACAAAACGAGTCATGCTCTTACCATTGTCAAAAAGAAGATTCAAGCATGCTAGGGCCTTGGTAACATCCTGTTGAGACAAGGCAGCCACATAATCATCCAAGGCTGATAGACTAATGGTACCAGTAATTTCTTCAGAGATGGCAGTCGTCAACTCGTTTCCCTGTGTCAAACTCAGGGCTTGATCTAAAATAGACAAGGCGTCTCGCATCCCACCTTCAGCGCGTCTGGCAATGATTTCCACAGCCTCTGGTTCAGAACTGATATTTTCTTTTTCTAAAATATAGTGGATATGTTCCTTAATATCCTGTGTCTTAATCGATTTAAACTCAAAACGTTGCACACGGGATAGAATAGTCGCAGGTATCTTGTGCAATTCAGTAGTAGCCAAAATAAAGACCACATTCTGTGTTGGCTCTTCCAGCGTTTTTAGAAGAGCATTAAAAGCCCCTGTAGACAGCATGTGCACCTCGTCTATGATATAAACCTTATAACGGGCAAGACTAGGGGCATAGGTAGATTTATCACGAATTTCACGGATTTCATCGATTCCATTATTAGAGGCCGCATCCATTTCGATGACATCTTCTAAACTACCATCCGTCACTGCCTGACAAATATAGCAGTTATTACATGGTTCACCACCCACTTGATTGGGACAGTTCATAGCCTTGGCAAAGATCTTAGCCACACTGGTTTTTCCCGTTCCCCGTGGACCAGAAAAAAGATAAGCATGACTTATTTTCTCTTGCTCTACAGCTTGTTTAAGAGTCTTAGCCACAACTTCCTGTCCAACCAACTGGGAGAAATTTTGACTTCTATATTTTCGATAAAGTGCTTGATACATTAGGCTTTCTCCCCAAACATTGTAAAGTCCCATTCTGTCTTTTCAAGCAAAATAGCGACAAATTGTTCCAAATAATCTCGATCCATAGCATCATAATCATCAATCTCTGAAGAATCCAGATCCAGAACTCCAAGTAATTGAGCATTCTTCATCATTGGCACAACAATTTCACTTTTAGCTCGACTATCACAAGAAATATAGTTAGGATAAGTTGTTACATCACCAACCAGAACAGTTTCCTGAAAGTGAGCCGCCTCACCACAAACACCCTTGCCTAGCGCAATACGGATGCAGGAAACACCACCTTGGAAGGGACCTAAAACCAATTCCTTTCCATCGAACAGATAAAAGCCTGCAAATACGGTATTAGGAAAGCGTGATTTTAGAAGAGCACTGGCATTGGAAAGATTAGCCAAAACATTAGTTTCACCATCCAATAAAAAAGAGAGCTCTTCATTTAACATTTGATAACGTGATTGTTTTTCTGATTCTAACATAGAACTATTATATCAAAAAAGGCTTACAGACAAAAGAAAAATCCCTTGTTTAGTAAACAAAGGATTTTGTGAATTTTCAATTTGATTAAAGTTCGATATCACCGAACAAGTCAGCCATTGAGAATCCTGTTTGTGTTTCTGGAAGTTCGAAATCACGTTTTTCTTGACGTTTTGGACGACGTGGACGAGCAGCACGTTTTTCTTCTTTTTGTCCTTCTTCTTGAGCTGGACGCTCTTCAAGAGCTTTGATAGAAAGTGATACGCGCTCTGCATCTGCGTTAACTTCAAGAACTTTAACTTTAACTTCTTGACCAACTTTAAGAGCTTCTTTTGGATTTTCAATACGTTTGTGTGAAATTTGTGATACGTGAACAAGTCCATCGATACCTGGCAACACTTCAACAAATGCACCGAAGTCAGTCAAACGTTTAACTGTTCCTTCTACTACATCACCTTTAGCCAATTTTTGCTCAACGCCATCCCATGGTCCAGGTGTTGTTGCTTTAAGTGAAAGTGATACACGTCCTTCTTCTTCGTTAAGATCAAGGATTTTCACTTCAATTTCTTCACCAACTGTTACAACTGATTTTGGTGATACGTTACGTTCGTGTGACAATTCAGTCAAGTGAACCAATCCGTCAACACCACCAAGGTCGATGAAAGCACCGAAGCTTGTGATACGTGCAACTTTACCAGTTACAACATCACCAACAGCCAATTTACCGAATACTTCAGCGCGAGCTGCTGCAGTAGCTGCTTCAACAACTTCACGACGTGAAAGGATGAAGCGGTTTTCTTTAGCGTCAACTTCTTTGATTTTAGCATCAAATTCTTGACCTACAAAACGCTCAGTGTTACGTACGAAACGAGTATCCAACATTGAAGCTGGGATAAATCCACGAACACCTTCAAATTCTACTGAAAGTCCACCTTTAACGGCACGAGTGCCTTTAACAGTAACAACTTCTTCTTCGCGACCAACAAGTTTGTCCCATGCTTTGCGAGCTTCAAGGCGTTTTTTAGATACAAGGTATGTAACTGTATCAGTATCTTTACCAACTACTTGACGAAGTACAAGAACATCCAATACTTCTCCTACTTTAACAAAGTCATTGATATCTGCATCGCGATCGTTTGTCAATTCGCGAAGAGTCAAGACACCTTCAACACCAGTTCCAGAGATTGCAACGTTAGCTTGAGTCGCATCAACTGTCAATACTTCAGCACTAACAACATCACCAGTCTCAACTTGGCTAACGCTATTTAGCAAATCTTCAAATTCGTTCATCTAAAAAATCCTCCAACAATCAAGTTTTTTCTTAAACTTGACATACTTATAATTTTTTTCCTAAGCACCCGCAAGAACAAGTTCATATCGTTCACGTCTTTCAATTATAAAAATAAAATACCCTAAGATATTTTGCTTTTTATCTTGATCATTACCTAAGAACTGGGGTAGCTGGATTCGAACCAACGCATGAGGGAGTCAAAGTCCCTTGCCTTACCGCTTGGCTATACCCCATTGATGAAATGGAGAGAGAGGGATTCGAACCCCCGAACCCGAAGGAGCGGATTTACAGTCCGCCGCGTTTAGCCTCTTCGCTATCTCTCCTACAATCAACATGGACTATTATATCATGAAAATTTCAAAAAAACAAGACTTATTTTGCTAAATTATAATTTTCAATCAAAATTTCCACAGCTTTTTCCAATTTTTTATAAAAACTATCGACATTCCCATTCTTTATGATGGCAAATTGTCCATCTAATTCGGCAATTTCTCCGATAACTTTTTTACCAATGGTTAACGTATAACCTTCAAAACTGTCTTTTCCTACCTTAACTTTTGCATCTGCTACCTGAATTTCGATTTTTTTATCTTTCTTACTCATTTCATACCTCTCTTCACTTTTTCTATTTTACAAGAAAATCCTAAAACTAGCAAGAAAAAACTCTATATCAGGCTTGTCTGATATAGAGTTTTCCGCTTTATTTAATATGCTTTTCTAGTTCTTTTTGGTACTTACCATTTGATTCCAATTTTTCTTTTTGCCATTTTTTCAGTGCTTCTTCATATTCTTTTGTTGTAACAATATCTTTTTGCAATTTCATTCCTTTAAAGATATATGGGTCACCTTTAATACCAACTTGTGAGTATGGTTTTGAGAATGGCACGACATTACTTACAACTGGAGAACCACCAGATGAGGCTGTAGGCATCAATAATGAACTATCTGTCAACCAAGCTTGAGCCTTGGCATATTTTTCATAGCGTTCTTCAAGATTCGTAGTTTCTGAATCGGCATCATCCAATAATTTCTTATACTGGTCCAAACCAAGTTTCGCTACAACATCCTTATCTTTCCCTTTAGTAATACCAAGGTGTTTCATAGCAGAACCTGATTTAGGATCCATGATATTCAAGTAAGATGCTGGGTCTTGATAGCTTGGAGCCCATCCTGTACTGTTCAAATCATAATCTTTTTGAGAAGGAACACGCGCTTGAGAAGTGATTGTTTCCTTTTCATTATCTGTCATTTGAAGAACGTCGATGACAACATTTTCAGCACCAAGAGTTGATTCGATAGACTGTTTGAAAGAGTTGCTTTGTTGAACAGCGATGGTATCTGTTTGTTCAACTGGGACATCCAAGTGAATTGGGAATGTTACCCCTTTAGATTCCAAGTCTTTCTTAGCTTTTTCGAATGCAGCTTTAGCCTTGTCAGGGTTGTAGATAGAATCCTTACCGTCAACTAGCTCAACACCTTTCCACTGGTCACCATAGTTCACCAACTCTGCTTGAGCGATTTGACCAAAGTTTTTACCACCTGCTTGTACAAAGTTATCTGGAACGAGACTGTTACGAATAATCTTGTCCGCACCGTCTTCACCATTTAGCTGGGCAGCATAAGAATGGCGGTTGAAGGCAAAGTTGATAGCCTGACGGAAGTCCTTATTAAGCATAGCTTCTTTAGTAGAAGTCTTTTGCTCTTCACTTGTTTTCGCAGTTTTATTATATGACTGACGATTTACGTTAAAGGTGAAGTAATAGCTACTTGAGTCCTGTGGGCTATAAGTGATTTTATCTCCGTATTGTTCCAAAGTTGAAGCAAAGTTTGAGCTACTTGGGAAGAGACGGGCTGTCGTATAGGCACCTGAAGAGAAGCTACGAATCAACGATTCCTGATCAGAACCATCGTAGTAGGTCAATTTGATCTTCTCGATTTTTACCTTTTCTTTATCCCAGTAGTTTGGATTTTTCTCGTATTCGATCAACGATTTAGAAGTCAAGGTCTTCAAGATATAAGGACCATTGTAAAGAATCCCTGCTGGAGTAACTGCTCCATAATCTTTACCTGATGCCTTCAAAAACTCTTCATTTACAGGCAACATCGTTGCTGTGGTGACTTTAGAGTTCCAGAAACTTTCTGGTTTATTTAGGGTATATTCAACTGTATAATCGTCCAAGGCCTTAACACCAACTGTAGAGAAATCATTGGTCTCACCAGTCATGTAGGCATCCAATCCCTTGATTGAATTTTGGATGAGAGAAACACCGTCTGACTTGCCGTCAGCTACGTGTTTTAGTCCTGTCACAAAGTCATGGGCTGTTACTTCTGCGTATTCTTCACCTTCTGATGTGTACCATTTAACTCCTTTACGAAGTTTATAGGTATAAGTCAAACCATCTTTTGAGACAGACCAATCTTCAGCCAAGGAAGGAATAACATTCCCGTACTGGTCGTTTTCCATCAAGCCATCAACCACGTTCCCGATGACATCTGTTGTAGATGTACGAGTCGCTACACTATAATCCAAAGATGCCGGATCTACTGCATAGACATATGAAAATGTTGTCGGTGCATCTGCTTCTTTATCAGCTTTTCCACAAGCCGCTAATAGAGCTGTTGTGCTCAGGACTACTCCTGCTGTTAAGAGCCACTTTTTCGATTTCATAAAAAATCTCCTTTAGTTTATTTTAATCTACTTTTACAATCCAACCTTCTGGCGCTTCAATATCGCCAAACTGAATTCCTGTCAACTCATCATAGAGTTTACGAGTCATAGGGCCTACTTCTGTTTCACTATAGAAAACATGGAAATCATCACCGTGCTGAATTCCACCAATTGGAGAAATAACTGCTGCTGTACCACAGGCACCTGCCTCTACAAAACGATCCAGGTTATCAATCGGGACATCACCCTCAATAGGAGTCAAGCCCAAGCGATGTTCTGCCAAATAAAGCAAAGAGTACTTGGTAATAGATGGCAAGATAGATGGACTCAATGGTGTTACAAATTCATTATTAGCTGTAATTCCAAAGAAGTTAGCTGATCCGACTTCTTCAATCTTTGTATGAGTTGATGGGTCTAGATAGATAACATCTGAGAAATGACGTGACTTGGCCAATTTTCCTGGCAAGAGACTGGCAGCATAGTTCCCACCAACCTTAGCTGCACCTGTACCATTTGGCGCTGCACGATCGTATTCATCCTGAATCAAGAAGTTGGTTGGAACCAATCCACCCTTAAAGTAATTTCCAACTGGCATAGCAAAGATGGTGAAAATGTACTCTTCTGCCGGTTTTACCCCAATAATATCTCCGACACCAATCAAAAGAGGGCGAAGATAAAGGGTTCCACCTGTTCCGTATGGAGGAACATATTCTTCATTCGCACGAACAACCGCCTTACAAGCTTCTACAAACATTTCTGTCGGAACTTGTGGCATCAAGAGACGATCACAAGTACGTTGCAGGCGTTTAGCATTTTCATCAGGACGGAAAAGTTGAATACTGCCATCCTTAGTACGGTAAGCTTTCAAACCTTCAAAGGCTTGTTGACCATAGTGAAGACTTGGAGAAGACTCTGAAATATGCAAGGTTGCATCTTCTGTAAGTTCTCCTTGATTCCATTGTCCATTTTTAAAATGAGCAATATAGCGATAAGGCAATTTCATATAGGAAAAACCGAGATTTTCCCAATCAATCGTTACTGTCATATTCCACTCCTTATTCTAAAAACCTATTTCTTTTATTCTACACTATTTTTCTAAAATAGCAAGTATATTTTGTAATTTTCAGAAAATTTCTTCAATAAAAAGAACCAGCTCTGAGAACTGATTCTTCATTTCACTTATTTAGCTTCAGTAAATACTTCTTTAAGATAAGCATCAAAAACTTCTTCATCTGAAATGGTGTCTGAAATAAAGCTTCCATTGCTAGTACGTTCTGACAGGTTCAAGTCTTGTAATCGGCTTTCATAGATTGTTCCTTTGTTTGATTGAACAAGCAGAGTTTGGTCGTTCTCTTCCACATCTGTACTGAAGAGATCACCAATAAAGCCTTGTTCTGCAACCGCTCCTGCCAAGAAGACACGATGCGGTTTGTTTTTCAACTCACGCAAGACTTGTAAGCCACGTTTGGCACGACTTGTTGCCGGAATTTCGTCAATAGAAACACGTTTCAAACTTCCACGTTGGGTCAAGAGGTAGAAGGATGAGGTGTTACAGATAAAGGCGGATTGGAGGACATCATCTGCTTTCAGGTTCATAGCTTTGACACCTGCAGCCTTAGCACCGACAACTGGTACCTCTTCGATATTGAAACGAAGGGCATAACCATTTTGGCTAATCAAGAGAACATCATCCAGTTTAATCGGAGCCACTGCTACAATCTGGTCTGTCTCGTCTTTGAGCTTAGCATACTTGACAGACTTAGATTTATAGGTCCGCCATGGAGAGAATTCTTTGCGTTCTACACGCTTGATTTGACCGAAACGAGTCGCCGCAAAGTAGGTTGTCGCATCTTCAAACTGGTCCACGACTTCCACATAAAGGATTTCTTCGTTAGTTTCAAAGTTTGTAATGGTTTGGCTCAAGTGCTCTCCGATGTCCTTCCAACGAATGTCTGCCAATTCATGGATTGGTCGATAAATGACATTTCCAAGCGTCGTGAACATCAAGAGATGCTGGGTTGTCTTGGCAGATTGAACAAAAATCAAACGATCGTCATCACGTTTGCCAATTTCTTCCAGCGTTGAAGCCGCAAAGGAACGTGGACTAGTACGCTTGATGTAACCTGCCTTGGTCACGCTGACGTAGGTATCTTCCTCGGCGATAAGACTGGCTGTATCAATCTCAATTGCTTTCGCAGTGTCTTCTAAGCTACTCAAACGCGGAGTCGCAAACTTCTTCTTAACCTCACGAAGTTCTTTCTTCATGAGATTGTACATAGTCCGCTCATCACCGATAATAGCCGCAAGCATGGCAATCTTCTCACGAAGTTCTGCTTCTTCTTCTTGCAAGATAACCACATCGGTATTAGTCAAACGGTATAGTTGCAAGGTTACGATAGCCTCAGCCTGCTCCTCTGTAAAATCATAGCTAACTTTGAGGTTTTCCTTGGCGTCCGCCTTATTCTCAGAAGCACGGATAAGCGCAATGACTTCGTCCAAAATCGAAATCACATGAATCAAACCTTCGACGATATGGAGTCGTTTTTCAGCCTTTTCCTTATCAAAGCGTGAACGCGCCAAAATCACTTCGCGACGGTGGGCAATATAGCTAGACAAGATTGGAACGATCCCAACCTGACGAGGCGTGAAATTGTCAATCGCCACCATGTTAAAGTTATAGTTGATTTGCAGATCTGTGTACTTAAAGAGATAGTTGAGAACAAGCTCCGTATTGGCATCTTTTTTGAGCTCAATAGCAATTCGAAGACCATCACGGTCAGACTCATCACGAACCTCAGCAATCCCAGCCACCTTGTTATTGACACGAACATCGTCGATTTTCTTAACTAGATTGGCCTTGTTGATTTCATAAGGAATCTCAGTAATAACGATTTGTTCCTTACCACCTTTTAGCTTTTCAATTTCAGTCTTAGAACGAACAACCACGCGCCCTTTCCCAGTTTCATAGGCCTTCTTGATTTCATCACGCCCCTGGATGATTCCTCCAGTCGGGAAGTCTGGTCCAGGCAAGAATTCCATGAGTTTATCCACCTTTGCAGTTGGGTGGTCAATCATGTAAACCGCCGCATCGATGACCTCAGCTAAATTATGGGGAGGAATGTCTGTGGCATAACCGGCCGAAATCCCAGTCGAACCATTGACCAAAAGATTTGGAAAGGCTGCTGGCAAGACTGTCGGCTCTTTCTCCGTATCGTCAAAGTTCCACGCAAAAGGAACGGTCTTCTTCTCGATATCTTGAAGAAGGTAACCAGCAATCTCAGACAAACGAGCCTCCGTATAACGCATAGCCGCAGGCGGATCACCGTCCATAGAACCGTTATTACCGTGCATTTCGACTAGAATCTCACGATTCTTCCAGTCCTGTGACATACGAACCATAGCATCATAGATAGAACTATCACCGTGTGGGTGAAAATTCCCCATGATATTCCCGACAGACTTGGCCGACTTGCGGTAACTCTTATCAAAGGTATTGCCATCCTTATTCATCGAATAAAGAATACGGCGCTGAACCGGCTTCAAGCCATCACGAATATCTGGCAAAGCCCGGTCTTGAATGATGTACTTGGAGTAGCGACCAAAGCGCTCTCCCATAATGTCCTCTAGGGACATGTTTTGAATGTTAGACATATAGGATACAGAGCCCGTAAAATACCAAGTGAAAATAGAAAATTCTTTAAGTAAGCAAGCTCACAAGAGAATTTATCTTTTTCACCTAGCATTTAGGGCGTGTTCAACTCCTTTCAAAGAATGTAGAGTAGTTTTTATACAGTGAAGAGTATTTTACGGGAATTAGTCCCATGTTCAGTTACCGTAAGAAACCAAACAATCCTTTCTGTAGTTTAAAGTTTTGAAAATTTTTATCAGGTTAAAACATTTTAGTTTACTTAAATTTAGCTAGTAGGTACTTGTTCAACTTTTCTTTGTACAAAAAATAAATATATGGAAGGAAGAAATGAAATAACAACGGTCCCAATAAGCAAAGCATTAAATACATTTTGATGTCCATGAAAGACTTCATTCCAATACATAGTATTAAGAAGATGGAAGACTAAACCAATTAAGTAGCAAAAGCTAATAACTATCATCTTCCACCTTAATAGAGAATAGATAGAAGACAATCGAAGAGCATGGTAAATTACTGCTGTAATGAGCATTGGAAAACAAAAAGAGATTAGAAAGAAATAGAATCTTAAAACATCATCAAAAAGCTCTGTGCGATCTATTGAAATAAGCCAAATATTACACAAGGTTATAACAATCGGGAAAAATAATCCATACACCCTTTTATTTAACTTATTTCTTTTAAGAGCTAGAAATATAGAAGACACCAATACTAAAATTTGGACTCCTGGGAATCCCATGAAAATAAAGCAAATACATAATCTAGCATACTAGCTTAACCTTTCCTCAGCATACTCAATCATCTTCTCAGCTACTTTCTTATAATAGTCAAAGCCCATCTTTTGAGCAAGGATTTGAGCTTCTCTGTGGAAAAGGTCCATCGTAGCAAACAATGAATGAGTAAGTTTCTCTACACTTGAAAAATCCAGCAGATTTGAGAATTCCTTCTCTTTCTCAGCAGACATATAGTTAAAGAGACACTTGTAGTTCTTGCCAACATCGACCGTTCCCTTATCTGCTGCCACTTGCCAAGCTAAAAGCTTGAGCAATTCTTGTTGGCAGATTCCATAGAGATGGTCCGTCGCATAGATGACTTGATGGCGACAGATTCCTTTAACCACGTAAGCTGACACCCACCAAAATTCATTGCAGGCTTTTTTAAAATCCGTCTCACTAGCTGGATGTATCCAGAAACGCTGAGGACTGGGAGAATAGGATTCAAACAATCCCTTATCATCTACTAAAACTGTGAAGCAAGCCTCGCTATCCACCCACTCGTTGATGTCTTCTTTAGGACAGAGGGTTAGATCAATGCGATTACCATCTTCAAAAAGCATGAGATAAAGACGGCGATGTCCCAGAGTAACCTCTTGCTCAATGATACGTTTGCCAAACCGGTCCAACCAAGAAAGGTCTCTCGTCAGATTATCTAAATCGTCCACGACATAAACAACATCATAATCTTGAAACTCATCTTTTAGTGCTTTTGTATCAGTTCGTGAACCAGACATGGCGACAGCTTCTACTTGTATATTTTCGGGCACCTGTAAAATCAATCTCAGCATTTGCTCTTGATTTCTGTATTTTCTGCACCTATCTTTAATTAAGTTATTTTTCATAACTGTCTAGCTCCTCTTGTTTCTGAAGGATTCGTATTCTTTTCTTCTCAAGTTCTCCTACTATCAATTGGAAAGTCGAACCAATTCCTAAAACGATTAAAATAAAATAAAGTAAAGTAATATCGTTTCTACGATATGTTTTAAAAATTCTCCATAACACAAATAGATTCACTAACGAAAGGAGGAAAAGTAAACTGGCATTGAAGCGAAGTATTATAGCGAACTTACTCTTAAAATACCTATAATGTTTTCCAATCCTATAGAGGGTATATAGTGAGAAAACAATCATCAAAGGGGTGAAAGCAAGTGCATAAAATAAGATAAACCCTATTCCTGAGTATGGTTTACTTTCCATGGGTAGATCTAATAGACAGATACCAATAGTGAGGATGTTCAATATAAATAAGGATACTGTGCGAGCACACTCTTTTCTACCTTTACTGGTCATTAAGTCATATATAATTCCAAAAATAGCCAAGAGAATGAGGAAAAAAGGTATCATTAATAACGTAATCAATCCTGCACCTCCAATAGTTTTAGCGTTTGTTTCCCTAAAAAAGATAATCATCACCTTTACTTGAACTTTATAACTCCCCTGTCTGGTAAAGGCTGTACCCTTCGTAATAATATGAAGCATCCACACCCTTAAAGAAACGGGCCTGAGTGAGGTCATCCGTCAGATTATCGAGGAGGAGATACTTAAGTTCTCCAGTCTACACTCCACTACGCTTCATGGCATTCAGGTATTCATCCTTATCAATGGCGTTCCAATCTACCACTTTCTCCGCTTCTGACGAAGCATACAATCTAGCCAAATCCGCATGGCACGTCCATTCCCCTCACGGAAAGGATGGCAATATTCATATCCGCGTACTTATCAATCACTTAATCAAAATTGTCATGAGGAAGTTTGTCAGGATACTGTAAGGATTGCTCTAAAAAATACGGGTGGCAAATTGAAAGTTATCCTTTGCACTATTGACATCACGGAATTTTCCAGCGAAATCATAGATGACCGAAAAGAGATAATGGTGAATAGCGGACAGCCCTGAAAAAGTGCCAACTTCCATCTTGAACAAAGCTCCTGTCTGAAAAAGCAGGGTGGCTTGTTTTTTTGTCAGTTTTTCTTCTACATCTGCCAACTGGGCTGAGTTCGTAATGCCTAGTTTATTTTCCCATACCATGTTTGTTCCCATTTCTATTCTTTTAGAAGTTCAAAACTTCGCCTTATGTTACAAAAGCTCGTCTATCTGTGAGGGACTTCTTCAGAAGAAAGCTACTTTTCCTCAGCTACTGCTTCTTGCTTGCTTTTATTTGGTGTCAATTTTTTATAGCGACTACGGATAGCGTTGAGATAGTCACGGAGATCAGCATACTGCGTCTTATCTGGATAAGCATAGGCGTTGATTGCAGTAAAATCCACAAGGAAATCATAGATTTCTTGCAGTTTCGCACGAACTTCCTTATTTTGACTAGGTACCTTTCCTTTTTGCTCAGCCAGGCGCTCCTTATAGGCTTTTTCAAACTGAGCCTACGCCTTTGTTAAGGTTTCTACATGAGTTTTCAAATGCAGGGTTGAAAGGGCAGTTTGGTAGTCAGTATCTTTTAGCTCCTTTAGCAAATGGTTAATAGCTTCTGTCTCTTTTTCGTAGCTCATACTCATTAGCCCAGCATAATTTTTGAAAAGTTTGTTGAGTTTGTTGTAAGCTTCCTTGCTACCTGCCTCTTTGACACGAGAGAAGGCCTTGACCAAGCTAGTCAAGGTAGAAAGCGCATCATCGCGCTCACGATCAGAGGCTTCCAGACTAGCCACCGTTTGACTAGCCTTGAAACGGTGCAAACCAGCTTGCAAGGTCTCAAGAAGTTTTTCCATATCCCCAAGCTTCGTTACATAAACCTGCTCAGACTTATTGGATTTTGTAAAAGCCCCTAACTCGTCCTTACTCTCAGATAGAAGTTGGAAGAATTCGTTGTTTTCTAAATTGCGTACAGTTAAACTTGTGATTCCATATTCTTTTTTCATAAAACTCCTCCTTCTTCATTTGTTTTTTAATCTTTTGCCGCAAAACCGCTCAGAACACATGTAAACGTTCGGGTTTTGCTCTAAAAATTCAAATCACACATGTGTGATTTAGTTTTTTACTCCTAGACAAGAAATTCTTCATGTGGAATTTCTTGTCTAGGGGTGGGGAAGGTAATTCTTAGTATAGGATGAAATCATTTCTTTTTCAATTCATTCAACTTAGATAAATTTTTTCCCATCTCCAGACTGAGAATCACAAACAAGGTTGAAGAATAAATATTATCATACCATTGTTCCAATTCCTCATCATTCATATCGAGATGATATTGCTTATCGTTGTTATGTCTTAACCCTCCTTTGTTATACATCTCAGAAAGATTATCAAAAACAGCAATTTTCTTAGGAATCTGGTTACCTTTCTTATCCGTGTCAGCCCCTTTTGTTTGTAACACTATTTTTAGTTCATTATAAATTCCCTTTAATTCTTTAGGTAGTTTTTCAGGATCATCAAATTTTTTGAGATAAGGCTCCAAATAGCCTGCTAAAGAAAGAAGTATTTCTTTCTTACGCTGAATATTTCCTTTATTTAAAAAATGATTATATTCTAAAACCTTTATCGCATCTTCAATACTCGTTTCAGATACAATCTGAGAAACTTCTGAAGCATAAACATTCTTTTCAACAATGATTCTATTGCCATTATCCAATGTAATCAATTCATGATTTGTTTTATCTAAAGAATACTCTAATCTTTCACATAATTTTTCGTATTGATCCATTAGAGAAGTATGATTTTTAACTTCTGCCCAGATTTCCCTTTCATCATAATTTTCAGGAATATAACCTACATAATCATCTATTTCTTCAAGTCCCTTAGACGTCACATATCTTTCTGCAAATTTATCTTTATTTCTTATTTCTAAATATAAATCTAAAATAAATTCAAAAACAGTATAAAGGCAATCAACACTGGTAAAACGTTGGTAAATGACTGTAAATTTTTCTTCAAATGTAACATGCTGTCCTTTCTTCTCCACTGGATAATACTTTTTATATCCATCAGAAAAAAATTCCTGAAGATTAGTTTTATGATTTTTTATATAGATATCTTCTTGCAGTATTTTTTTTACTATGTCTATTTCTTTCTTAGCATCAAAGCGCATACTTTTAATAAACTCAAAATAATTCTGTCTCGCCATAATATTTCCTATACTATACTAAAACACCGTCGCTTCTTCCAGCGTAAACTTGACATTGTCTTCGATCCACTTACGACGTGGTTCGACCTTATCACCCATGAGGACATTGACGCGGCGTTCTGCGCGAGCCAGATCTTCAATGGTGACACGGATAAGGGTACGCGTTTCTGGGTTCATAGTTGTTTCCCAGAGTTGATCCGCATTCATCTCTCCAAGCCCCTTGTAGCGTTGGAGTGTTGCACCTTTACCGAACTGTTTGCGGAGTTCTTCTAGTTCTCCGTCCGTCCAAGCATAGGCTACTTCTTCTTTCTTGCCTTTCCCTTTGGACATCTTGTAAAGAGGAGGGAGAGCGATATAGACATGACCTGCCTCGACTAGAGGACGCATGTAGCGGTAGAAAAATGTCAAGAGCAAGGTTTGGATATGGGCACCATCGGTGTCCGCATCGGTCATGATAATGATTTTGTCATAGTTGGCATCTTCAATAGAGAAGTCAGCCCCCACACCCGCACCAATGGTATAAATCATGGTATTGATTTCCTCATTTTTGAGGATATCCGCCATCTTGGCCTTGGCTGTATTGATAACCTTACCACGAAGAGGCAAGATAGCTTGGAACTTGCGGTCACGACCTTGCTTGGCAGAACCGCCGGCAGAGTCCCCCTCGACTAGATAGAGTTCATTCTTAGCAGGATTTTTGGACTGGGCTGGGGTCAATTTCCCAGACAACAAGCCCTTATCTTTCTTATTTTTCTTCCCATTTCGGCTCTCATCACGCGCCTTACGTGCTGCTTCACGAGCATCACGTGCCTTGATAGCCTTGCGGATGAGGTTAGAAGCCAATTCCCCATTTTCCATAAGGAAGAAGGTCAACTTATCCGCCACAATGCCATCCACAACGGGACGAGCAAGAGGACTCCCTAGTTTGTCCTTAGTCTGGCCTTCAAACTGAAGGTGTTCTTCAGGAACCAAGATAGAAAGAACAGCCGCTAGTCCCTCACGATAGTCGGAACCTTCAAGGTTTTTATCTTTTTCCTTAAGAAGACCCGTCTTACGCGCATAGTCATTCATGACCTTGGTGATAGCAGACTTGAGTCCTGTCTCATGTGTTCCACCGTCCTTGGTACGAACGTTATTGACAAAGGACAAAATATTATCTGAAAATCCATCATTGTACTGAAGAGCTACTTCCACCTGGAAACCATTATCTTCCCCCTCAAAGTACAGGACCGGTGTCAAGGTTTCCTTGTCTTCGTTTAGATAAGAAACAAAGTCCTGTACCCCATTCTCATAATGGAACTCAATCGCTTCATCTGTACGCTTGTCCGTCAAAGACAAGGTCACATTTTTCAAGAGAAAGGCTGATTCATTAAGACGCTCTGAGATGGTATTGTACTTGAAGTCTGTCGTAGAGAAGATAGTCGCATCAGGCATAAACGTAACCTTTGTACCTGTCTTAGACTTAGGCGCTGTACCGATTTTCTTCAAAGTCGTAACAGGTTTTCCACCATTTTCAAAACGTTGCTTGTAGATTGCACCATCGCGAGTGATTTCAACTTCTAGCCAGCTTGAAAGGGCATTAACAACAGAAGAACCCACCCCGTGGAGACCACCTGATGTTTTGTAGCCACCTTGACCAAATTTCCCTCCGGCGTGAAGAATGGTAAAGATAACCTCAACTGTTGGAATACCCATAGCGTGCATTCCAGTCGGCATTCCACGTCCGTGGTCTTGAACTGTTAAACTTCCATCTTTATTAATGGTCACATCAATACGATCGCCAAATCCAGACAAGGCCTCATCGACAGCATTATCGACGATTTCCCAGACTAGGTGGTGGAGACCAGCACCATCAGTCGATCCAATATACATCCCTGGACGTTTTCGGACCGCATCCAACCCTTCTAGCACCTGAATGGCATCATCATTATAATTGTTAATATTGATTTCCTTTTTTGACACAAGGAACCTCCTATTCATTCATCTTTACTATTCTACAGGTTTTCCAAGGATTTTGCAAAATTTTTCTTTCTCCGCTGTAACAATTTCAGAAGAGATTCTCTGACTTTCTACTCCATTTCATGATATAATAGGAGTATGATTACAATAGTTTTATTAATCCTAGCTTATCTGCTGGGTTCAATTCCGTCTGGTCTCTGGATTGGACAAGTATTCTTTCAAATCAATCTGCGCGAGCATGGTTCTGGTAACACTGGAACGACCAATACCTTCCGCATTTTAGGCAAGAAAGCTGGTATGGCAACCTTTGTGATTGACTTTTTCAAAGGGACCCTAGCAACACTTCTTCCGATTATGTTTCATCTACAAGGCGTTTCGCCTCTCATCTTTGGACTTTTAGCTGTTATTGGCCATACCTTCCCTATCTTTGCAGGATTTAAGGGTGGTAAGGCTGTCGCAACCAGTGCGGGAGTGATTTTCGGATTTGCACCTGTCTTCTGTCTCTACCTAGCAGTTGTTTTCTTTGGAACCCTCTATCTTGGTAGTATGATTTCACTTTCCAGTGTCACAGCATCTATCGCAGCTGTTATCGGGGTTTTACTCTTTCCATTTGTTGGTTTTATCCTGAGCAATTATGACCCTCTCTTCATCGCTATTATCCTGGCTCTTGCTAGCTTGATTATCATTCGCCATAAAGACAATATCACTCGTATCAAAAATAAAACTGAAAATTTGGTCCCTTGGGGATTAAACTTAACCAATCAACATCCTAAAAAATAAAACGCCAGTTCATTCATGAACTGACGTTTTTTTGTATGCTTATTTTGATTTGATATAGTTGATACCATCTGCTTTTGGTGCTACCGCTTTTCCAAAGAAGACTGCCAAGACAAGAATAGTCAAAACATAAGGTGCGATTTGAAGATAAACCGCAGGCACTCCTTGTAAGAATGGCAATTGAGATCCGATAACAGCCAAACTTTGTGAAAGTCCAAAGAAGAGACTAGATAGCATAGCTCCGATTGGATTCCATTTTCCGAAGATCATCGCAGCAAGAGCAATAAATCCAGGTCCAACAATAGTTGTTACCGAGAAGTTAACTGAGATGGATTGAGCATAAATCGCTCCACCAATTCCACCTAGGAAACCTGAAATAATAACTCCAAAATATCTCATCTTGTAGACATTGATTCCCAAGGTATCCGCTGCTTGAGGGTGTTCACCGACAGAGCGAAGACGAAGACCAAAGCGAGTCTTAAAGAGAATAAACCAAGCAAGGAATGAGAAGGCAATCGCCAAATAACCAAGTAAACTAGTTGACTTGAAGAAGATATCACCGATCACTGGGATATTTGCCAAGACTGGGAAATCAAAGCGTCCAAAAGTCTGACTTAGATTGTCGGTTTGTCCTTTGTTATAAAGAACTTTAACCAAGAAAACAGCCAAGGCAGGCGCCATCAAATTCAATACTGTACCGCTGACAACATGGTCTGCACGGAAATGAACCGTCGCTGCTGCGTGGATGATGGAGAAAAGCCCCCCTACCAATCCTGCCACAAGCAAGGATAACCAAGGAGTTGCTGCTCCAAATTGTTCTGCAAATTCAAGGTTAAAGACAACTCCAGAAAAGGCACCCATAACCATAATTCCTTCAAGGCCGACGTTTACGACACCACCACGTTCAGAGAAAACACCACCAATACTTGTAAAGATGAGGGGGGCTGAGTAAATCAGCATAGAAGACACCAAGAGGGTGAGCAAGGTTGTAATAGACATCTTTACTTACCTCCTTTAACTTGTTTTTTCGGTTTGACAAAGCGTTCGATAAGATAATGAACACTGACAAAGAAGATAATAGACGCTGTTACAATGCTGACAAGCTCAGACGGTACCTGCGCCGCATTCATACCAGGGGCTCCAACTTGGAGAACACCAAATAGGAAGGCTGCAAAGAGAATACCAATTGGTGAGTTGGCCGCAAGCAAACTAACCGCCATCCCGTTAAATCCGACAGCTAATGACGACCCCTGAACATAAACGTTCTGGAAGGTTCCAAGTCCTTCAACAGCTCCACCAAGACCTGCCAAAGCACCTGAAATAATCATTGAGAGGATAATCGTTCTTTTTGCAGAAATACCAGCATACTCTGAAGCATGTGGATTAAGACCAACCGCACGGATTTCAAAACCAAGGGTTGTTTTCTTGAGCATGAACCAAATGACTGCAACGGCAATGAGAGCAAAGAAAATACCGATATTCATCCGCGAATTACCAGTCAACTCAGCCAACCAAGGTGTCTGGTAAGTTGCATTAGCTCCGACACGAATCGTCGAATCTGTACTTTGCATGAAGTCTTTAGGAAAGGCATGGATAAAGGCATTTCCTACATACAAGACAATGTAGTTCATCATGATGGTTACGATAACCTCTGATGTCCCTAGATAAGCTCTAAGAATACCTGGAATCGCTCCGACAATCCCACCAGCAATCAAGGCAATCACGATAGTTGCTAAAATCATCAAAGGACGTGGCATATCTGGATGCGACAAGGCAAACCAACCACTAAGAATCCAACCTGCCAAAGCCTGACCAGGAAGTCCGACGTTAAAGAAACCAGCACGACTGGCAACGGCAAAACCAAGACCAATCAAGACCAAAGGTCCCATGGCACGGAAGATTTCCCCAATCCCGCGTAGACTACCAAAGGCTGTATAGAACAATTCTTCATAGCCCCAAATAGCATCATAACCGAAGATCCACATGACAATGGCTCCGAGCAAAATTCCTAGGAAGACAGAAATCAAGGGAACCGAAATTTGTTGTAATTTTTTAGACATCACTCTTCTCCTTTCCCAAGTTTCCACCAGCCATCAAGACACCAAGTTCTTGTTTATTGGTTGTTTCTGGTGATACAATACCTTGAATCTTACCATCGTGGATAACGGCAATACGGTCTGAGACGTTTAAAATCTCATCCAATTCAAAGCTGACAACAAGAACAGCCTTCCCGTTATCACGCTCTTCAATCAAACGTTTGTGGATATATTCAATGGCACCGACATCCAACCCACGAGTTGGCTGGCTGACGATAAGGAGATCAGGATCACGATCAATTTCACGAGCAATAATTGCTTTTTGTTGATTTCCTCCTGAGAGTGCCGCTGCAGGAACAAATTCATTTGCAGCACGAACATCAAACTCTTCCATTAGCTTTTTAGCATAAGAAGTAATATTTGAATAGTTCAAAATTCCATTTTTACTATGTGGTTCTTTGTAGTAGGTTTGAAGGGCAATATTTTCAGAAATCATCATTTCCAAAATCAAGCCATCACGGTGACGATCTTCTGGAACGTGCCCAACACTCAACTCTGTAATCTGACGTGGATGCAAGCCTACAATTGAATCTCCTTTTAGCTCAATGCTGCCAGATTCAACCTTGCGAAGACCTGTAATGGCTTGAATCAGTTCAGACTGACCATTTCCATCAATCCCCGCAATACCAACAATCTCTCCAGCACGAACATCCAAGGACAGATTTTTCACAGCTGGGACACCGCGGTTTTCATTGACCACCAAGTCTTTAATAGACAAGACAACTTCTTTTGGTTGAGAGGCTTGCTTCTCTGTTTTAAAGGAAACAGAACGTCCTACCATCATTTCCGCCAAATCAGCATTGGTAGCCCCTGCGATTTCGACGGTTTCAATTGATTTCCCACGACGGATAACTGTAACGCGGTCAGAAACTGCGCGAATCTCGTCCAACTTGTGGGTAATCAAGATAATTGATTTTCCTTCTTTGACAAGATTTTTCAAAATAGCCATCAACTCATCAATTTCTGATGGAGTCAAAACGGCCGTTGGTTCGTCAAAGATAAGGATATCAGCCCCCCGATAAAGGGTTTTTAAAATTTCTACACGTTGTTGGGCTCCAACTGAGATGTCTGCCACCTTGGCAGAAGGGTCAACAGCTAAGCCATAACGTTCAGAAAGAGCCTTGATTTCTTTGCTAGCTCCAGCGATATCTAGCACACCATTTTTAGTCAATTCACTTCCTAAAATGATGTTTTCGGCCACTGTGAAGGCTTCTACCAACATAAAGTGCTGATGAACCATTCCAATTCCCAAGCTAGCTGCTTTAGATGGTGAATCGAGGGTGACAACTTGACCGTTGACCGCAATTTCACCACTGGTTGGTTCAAGAAGCCCTGCTAACATGTTCATGAGCGTGGACTTTCCAGCCCCATTTTCTCCTAAAAGTGCATGAATTTCACCTTTTCGTAGGTGCAGGTTGATTTTGTCGTTGGCAACAAATTCACCAAACACCTTGGTAATATCACGCATCTCAATGACATTTTCGTGTGCCATGTGCTCTTCCTTTCAGAGTCTTATTTTATTTCAATAAAACTTGCTAGTTTGTCTAGTAGCAAGCTTTACTGAGACAAAATGATTTTGTCTCAACTCTTAAAAAAGCGGCCGAGGGCCGCTTCCTAAGAAATGACTTCCATCCATTATTTTGCAGGAACTTTTACGCTTCCATCAAGGATTTTAGCTTTTGCATCTTCAACAGCTTTTTTACCTTCTTCTGAAAGGTTTGTTACTGCCAAGTCAACACCTTTATCTTTCAATGAGTAAACGATTACTTGACCGCCAGGGAACTCACCTTTTTCTGCTTTGTTAGAAATATCTTTTACAGTTGTGCCAACTTGTTTCAAAGTAGATACAAGAACAAAGTTTGATTCTTTACCATCTTTAGAAGTGTATTTACCTTCTACTTCTTGGTCACGGTCAACACCGATAACCCAAACTTTTTCACTTTCAGGACGGCTCTCGTTGAGTGATTTTGCTTCTGCAAAGACACCTGCACCTGTACCACCAGCTACTTGGTAAACAACGTCTGCACCAGCTGCGTATTGTGCCGCTGCAATTGTTTTACCTTTGGCATTATCATTAAATGAACCAGCATAGTCAACTTGTACTTTGATAGATGGGTCTACTGACTCAACACCTGCCTTGAAACCAGCTTCAAAACGAGAGATAACTTCAGACTCCATACCACCTACAAAACCAACTTGTTTTGTCTTAGTTGTTTTAGCTGCTGCAACACCTGCGAGATAAGCAGATTCATTGTCAGCGAAAGTTACGCTAGCAACATTCTTTTGATCTTTAATCACATCATCAATCAAGACATAGTTGATATCTGAGTGTTCTTTAGCTGCTTCTTCAACCGCATTGTGAAGGGCAAAACCAACACCGAAGATTAGATTGTAACTTCCAGCCGCTTGTTGCAAGTTGTTAGCGTAGTCAGCTTCACTTGTTGATTGGAAATAAGTAAAGCCTTTATCTTTTGAAAGATTGTGTTCTTTACCCCAGTCTTGCAAACCTTCCCAAGCTGATTGGTTGAATGATTTGTCATCAACACCACCAGTGTCAGTGACGATTGCTGCTTTTGTCTTCACATCAGAAGATGAAGCCGCGTTACGAGAAGAGCGGTTACCACATGCAGCAAGTCCAACTGCTGCCACTGCAACTAGACCAAGGCCTAGCCATTGTTTCTTGTTCATTACTGAACCTCCTAAATAAGATGTGCAACGATGTTGCAAGTATGGATTGGTTGGCCTCAAGGACCGTGCCACTCAGAGAGCGACTCAGACTAGTTTAAGTCTGTAAAAGAGTATGGAAGTAATTCCCCGACCGTCATCTCGACCGTCGATTTATCTTTTGCGACTAAGGTCACTTTTAGATCTTGTTCAAAAAATTCAGCCATCACTTGGCGACAAGCACCACATGGTGAAATTGGTTTTTCAGTCTGACCATAGACAATCAATTCTGAAAATTCTCTTTGACCTTCAGAAACTGCTTTAAAAATCGCTGTACGTTCTCCACAGTTAGTCAAAGAATAACTAGCATTCTCGATATTGACACCTGTATAAGTGCTACCATCTTTCGCCACTAAAACAGCTCCGACTGGAAAATGAGAATAGGGCACATAGGCTTTCTTGCTGGTTTCAATTGCTAGTTCAATCAACTCAGTAGTCGCCATCAGCCAATTCTCCTTTTAAAATGGCTACCCCAGCTGAAGTTCCGATACGGGTCGCCCCTGCTTCCACAAAGGCAAGAGCATCTGCATAAGAACGAGCTCCACCAGCAGCCTTGACTCCCATATCAGGTCCAACTGTTTCACGCATTAATCTAACATCTGCTACCGTCGCACCACCAGTTGAAAAGCCAGTTGAAGTTTTTACGAAGTCAGCTCCCGCTTTTTGGGCCAATTGGCAGGCTACAACTTTTTCTTGGTCAGTCAGAAGGCAAGCTTCAATAATGACTTTCACTAACTTGTCACCACTTGCTTCCACTACTGCGCGAATATCCGACTCAACCAAATCAAGATTACCTGTTTTGAGAGCTCCAACATTGATCACCATATCAATCTCATCTGCACCATTTTGGATAGCTTCCTTGGTTTCAAAAGCTTTCACAGCTGAAGTTGTTGCCCCCAAAGGGAAACCTACTACTGTACAGACCTTGACATCTGTGTCTTCAAGCCCTTTTTTAGCATGTTCAGCCCAGGTCGGATTAACGCAAACACTGGCAAAATCATACTCTCTAGCTTCAGACAACAAACAATCAATTTGATTTACTGTCGCATCTTGTTTCAAAAGTGTATGATCGATATATTTATTTAATTTCATATTCGGATTCTCCTGCAGTTTATGAGATTATTTCTATAATTTCTCGTAAACTTTGCACGCTATCATTTATTTTAACATATTTTTGAAAATCTGTAACTAGCTGAGGAGAAATTTTTCCATTTGTGTATACTTTTGCAACAATTTCTCCCTTTTGAACGGAATCTCCAACTTTCTTTTCAAAAACAATTCCTGTTTCATAGTCTAAGGCATCAGACTTGACTGCACGGCCTGCCCCCAGTCTCATAGCATAAAGTCCAAATTCCATAGCTGGAAGAGCTGAAATGACACCCGTTTCCTGAGCAGGGATTTCCACCACATGGGCTACATTTACAGGACGATAGAGGTCTTCCAAGTCTCCACCCTGGGCTTTGACCATCTCCTCAAACTTAACCAGTGCTTGACCATTTTCAAGATGTTGGCGAACTTCTTCAACTGTTTTATTTACATTTGCCAGGCTAAGCATAATTTGAGCCAATTCACAGATGAAGTGGGTAATATCCTGGCGTCCTTGACCTTGTAAAATCTCCAGTGCTTCAAGGATCTCCAGACGATTTCCAATCGCTCGTCCCAAGGGCTGACTCATATCCGTAATGACTGCTACCGTTTTTCTACCAACTGCCTTACCAAGTTCCACCATGGTTTGAGCTAATTCACGCGCCTCGTCAACCGTTTTCATGAAGGCACCCTCACCGACAGTCACGTCTAGCAAAATAGCATCCGCCCCTGCTGCGATTTTCTTGCTCATCACCGAACTCGCAATCAAAGGAATAGTATCAACGGTTGCGGTCACATCACGAAGGGCATATAAAAGCTTGTCGGCTTTTACCAGCTGGTCTGATTGCCCAATGACAGATACACCAATATCCTGCACTTGTGCAATGAAATCCTCTTGACTGCGCTCAACTTGATAACCCTTAATGGACTCCAATTTATCAATTGTTCCGCCTGTATGGCCGAGACCACGACCACTCATTTTTGCGACTGGAACTCCAAAACTCGCTACTAAAGGAGCTAAAATCAAGGTCACCTTGTCACCAACACCACCCGTAGAATGCTTGTCAACCTTAACCCCATCAATAGCGGATAAATCAAACTCCTGCCCTGTCTGAACCATTTTCATAGTCAAATCAGAGATTTCTCGAGTTGTCATTCCTTTAAAATAAACAGCCATAGCAAAGGCAGACATCTGATAATCAGGAACCGTTCCTGACACATAGCCTTCAACTAGCCATTCGATTTCACTTGAAGTCAGTTCTTGACCATCACGTTTTTTTTGGATTAAATCAACTGCTCTCATTCTTTCACACTTCTAAGGATATAGTATCCCTTATCTTTTTTAACGACTTCACAATTGCCAAACACATCTTCCATCTTAGACTTAGCACTTGGGGCCCCTTGTTTTTTCTGGATAACAATTGTTAAATCTCCACCAGTTTCCAAGAAATCTTTACTTTTCTCAATGATTTCATGAACCACTTGCTTGCCCGCACGGATAGGAGGATTGGAAATGACATGGTCAAATGTGCCTTCAACTTGTTCATAGATGTTGGACTGGAAAATCGTCGCTTCTACTTTATTTCGTTCAGCATTTTGTCGTGCCAAATCCAAGGCACGATTATTAATATCGACCATGGTCGCCTGAACTCCATAAACCTTAGCTAAAGACAAGCCCAAAGGTCCGTAACCACAGCCTACATCAAGGACAGTTTCTCCTTGGTTGACCTCAAGACACTTGAGCAAGAGTTGACTTCCAAAGTCAACCATTTTCTTGCTAAAAACACCAGCATCCGTCAAAAAGGTCATTTTTTGTCCCAACAACTCTACTCTCAACTCATGAATGTCGTGAGCAGCGTCAGGATTTTCTGCATAATACATTTTACTCATGAAACTATTTTACCATAATTTAACGAAATATTAAATCGTTTCCAAGTAATTTGACAATACGATGTAGTTTGTCATTATTGTTTTAATCGAGAGAAACTTTTTCTATAAGATACTAGATGTTTTTAGTCCCAAAATATGCTATACTAAGATATCGAATCAGAAAGACAAACTTATGACCAACGAATTGTTACATTTTGAAAAAATCAGTCGCCAAACTTGGCAATCTTTACACCGAAAGACAACACCTCCTTTGACAGAAGAGGAATTAGAATCCATCAAGAGTTTTAATGACCAGATTAGCTTACAGGATGTTACCGATGTCTATCTTCCCCTAGCCCATCTCATCCAGATTTACAAACGTACCAAGGATGACTTGGCCTTTTCAAAAGGAATTTTCCTTCAACGTGAAAGCAAATCCCAACCTTTTATCATTGGAGTTTCTGGGAGTGTTGCCGTTGGAAAATCAACAACCAGCCGCCTGCTTCAGATACTGCTATCACGTACACTTACAGATGCTAGGGTTGAGTTGGTAACAACTGACGGCTTTCTCTATCCCAACCATACCTTGATTGAGCAAGGGATTCTAAATCGGAAGGGATTTCCTGAAAGCTATGATATGGAAGCTCTTCTCAACTTCTTGGACCGCATCAAAAATGGACAAGATGTAGATATTCCTGTCTATTCTCATGAAGTCTACGACATCATACCTGAGGAAAAACAAAGCGTCAAAGCTGCTGACTTTGTGATTGTCGAGGGAATCAATGTCTTTCAAAATCCACAAAACGAGCGTCTCTATATCACTGATTTCTTTGACTTTTCCATCTATGTTGATGCTGCAGTCGATGACATCGAGAGTTGGTATCTCGACCGTTTCTTGAAAATGCTGAGCCTAGCCCAAAACGACCCTGATAGCTACTATTATCGTTTTACTCAAATGCCGATTGGAGAAGTGGAATCCTTTGCCCATCAGGTCTGGACCAGTATCAATCTCACAAATTTACAAAATTATATTGAACCAACCAGAAATCGAGCAGAAGTGATTCTACATAAAACAAAGAACCATGAAATCGATGAAATTTACTTAAAAAAATAATTTTCCCTTGTCAAAACGTAAGTTTTCAGATATAATGGTATAGTTAGTAAATATGGAGGTAAGAACATTGGCAAACATTAAATCAGCTATCAAACGCGCTGAATTGAACGTTAAACAGAACGAAAAGAACTCAGCTCAAAAATCAGCTATGCGTACTGCTATCAAAGCTTTCGAAGCAAACCCATCTGAAGAACTTTTCCGTGCTGCTAGCTCAGCTATCGATAAAGCAGAAACTAAAGGTTTGATTCACAAAAACAAAGCAAGCCGCGACAAAGCTCGTCTTTCAGCTAAACTTGCTAAATAAGAAACAGTCCATAGAGGCTGTTTTTTTGTCCTCAAATAGGAAAAGGTAGAAAATGAAAATCGCAATTATCGGATATTCTGGTGCTGGTAAGTCAACTCTAGCCAAAAAGTTGTCTCACTGCTACTCCATCTCAAAACTGCACATGGACACACTCCAATTTCAACCCGGTTGGCAAGACAGTGACCGTGAATGGATGCTGACCGAGATGAATAACTTTCTCACCAAGCATGAAGCTTGGGTTATTGATGGTAATTATTCTTGGTGTTTCTATGAGGAAAGAATGCAGGAAGCTGACCAAATCATCTTTCTCAATTTTTCGCCATTGACCTGTCTCTTTCGAGCCTTTAAACGGTATCTCACATATCGAGGTAAGGTCAGAGAAAGTATGGCAGCTGGTTGTCAAGAACAATTTAATTGGGAGTTTATCAGATGGATTCTCTGGGATGGGCGGAGCAAATCCGCTAAAGAACGCTACAAGTGGGTTCAAGAAACCTATCCAGATAAAGTTGTTATCCTTAGGTCTCAAAAGGAGATAGATTACTTTATAAAGACTCACGAAAACAAGAAGAAAAACCAACATGGATAATGTTAGTACTATTTGGAAGACAAATCCCCTTTTTGGGGCTATTTTCCCAAAATATTTTCTTCATTATTTACCAATCTATCCTATCTAAAACTCTGAATTCTATAGAAATGAAAAGGGACATTCACTGTCCCTTTTATCAATTTTTAGATTTTGAATATACAATAATCACAATCGCTAGGCCTCAAATCCTCTTTACTCATTTGGAATAAGTATAAGGGAAGACGGATATTATATTTAGCTTTCATAAATAATAGGTAATGGAATGATTGTTATAACCTTAATCTGAAAAAATAAAGGTTTCAGCTACTAAAAATGTGCAAGAAAAGCTTGATTTCATAAACTTTATCAGCTTCGTTGCTATAACCTCGTCCCCAGTCATACCTAGCCCCAAGTAATTTCCAATTGATAGCTGGCAAAGGGATATCCCTCTTGGTTTTGTAGTTGATAGTCTAAATGAATCTTTTGCCCATCAACTTCATAACGACTGGTTTGGATAATAAACTTCTGCATGCCCATGGGTGTAGGAATATAGGCTAAACTATCGCTATCCTTTAGAAAGCGCATAATGGTCTTGGGATTGGAAAATCGGCTCATCACCAACTCTTGACCATGAAATTTAATAACTACTTTTTCCTTTTCTTCATTATAGAAAAGCAGGTAGCTATAATCTCCCTTTTCATATACTTCTACATCATAAAGCTGGTCAATCACTTCCAACTGCTCATCAAACTGAATCGTATTTCGCATCCGAATCTTCACACCAAGTCCTCTTTCTTCTCTCTTGTCCTACTATTTTACCAAAAACTCTAGCTTTTTGCTATAATGGTCATATGAACGAAAAAGTATTCCGTGACCCAGTTCACAACTACATCCATGTCAATAATCAAATCATCTATGACTTAATTAATACAAAAGAATTTCAGCGTTTACGTCGTATCAAGCAACTGGGAACTTCCAGTTATACCTTCCACGGTGGAGAACACAGTCGCTTTTCCCACTGCTTGGGGGTCTATGAGATTGCTCGTCGCATCACAGAGATTTTTGAAGAAAAATACCCTGACGAATGGAATCCTGCCGAGTCTCTCTTGACCATGACCGCTGCTCTCCTACATGATCTTGGGCATGGTGCCTACTCGCATACTTTTGAACATCTCTTTGATACAGACCACGAAGCCATTACTCAGGAGATTATCCAAAGTCCTGAGACAGAGATTCACCAAGTCCTACTACAAGTGGCGCCTGATTTCCCAGAAAAAGTGGCCAGTGTCATTGACCACACCTACCCTAACAAGCAGGTTGTGCAGCTCATTTCCAGTCAGATCGATGCGGACCGTATGGACTATCTCTTGCGCGACTCCTATTTTACAGGAGCATCTTATGGGGAATTTGATCTGACTCGCATCCTCCGAGTCATTCGTCCAGTCGAAAATGGTATCGCCTTTCAGCGCAATGGTATGCACGCCATCGAAGACTATGTCCTTAGTCGTTACCAGATGTATATGCAGGTTTATTTCCACCCAGCAACACGCGCTATGGAAGTTCTCCTACAAAATCTCCTTAAGCGCGCTAAGGAACTCTATCCTGAGGATAAGGACTTCTTTGCACGAACTTCTCCACACCTCCTGCCTTTCTTTGAAAAAAATGTGACCTTGTCTGACTATCTGGCTCTGGATGATGGTGTGATGAATACCTACTTCCAACTCTGGATGACCAGTCCTGACAAGATTTTAGCAGACTTATCACAACGCTTTGTCAACCGCAAGGTCTTTAAATCCATTACCTTTTCACAAGAAGACCAAGATCAACTCGCCAGCATGAGAAAATTGGTTGAGGATATCGGCTTTGACCCGGACTACTACACTGCCATTCATAAGAACTTTGACCTCCCTTATGATATCTATCGTCCCGAATCTGAAAATCCGCGGACACAGATTGAGATTTTACAAAAAAATGGAGAACTAGCTGAACTCTCTAGCCTGTCTCCTATCGTCCAATCCCTTGCAGGTAGTCGCCACGGAGATAATCGTTTCTATTTCCCGAAAGAAATGTTGGACCAAAACAGTATCTTCGCAAGCATTACCCAGCAATTTTTACACTTGATTGAGAATGATCATTTTACCCCAAATAAAAACTAAAAGAGGAAATTTATGAGTATTAAACTAATTGCCGTCGATATTGACGGAACCCTAGTCAATAGCCAAAAGGAGATTACTCCTGAGGTCTTTTCTGCCATCCAAGATGCCAAAGAAGCTGGTGTCAAAGTCGTGATTGCAACTGGCCGCCCTATCGCAGGTGTTGCCAAGCTTCTAGACGACTTGCAGTTGAGAGACGAGGGTGACTATGTTGTGACTTTCAATGGTGCCCTTGTCCAAGAAACCGCTACAGGACATGAGATTATCAGCGAATCCTTGACCTATGAGGATTATCTGGATATGGAATTCCTCAGTCGCAAGCTCGGTGTTCACATGCACGCTATTACCAAGGATGGTATCTATACTGCCAATCGCAATATCGGAAAATATACAGTGCACGAATCAACCCTCGTCAGCATGCCTATTTTCTACCGTACACCTGAAGAAATGGCCAATAAAGAAATCGTCAAGTGTATGTTCATCGATGAACCAGAAATACTCGATGCTGCCATTGAAAAAATACCAGCCGAATTTTACGAGCGCTACTCTATCAACAAATCTGCACCTTTCTACCTTGAACTCCTTAAAAAGAATGTAGACAAGGGCTCAGCTATTACTCACCTAGCTGAAAAACTAGGATTGACCAAAGATGAAACCATGGCTATTGGGGACGAAGAAAATGACCGCGCCATGCTGGAAGTCGTTGGAAACCCTGTAGTCATGGAAAACGGAAATCCAGAAATCAAAAAAATCGCCAAATACATCACCAAGTCTAACGACGAATCTGGTGTCGCCCATGCTATTCGAACTTGGGTCTTGCAACAGGATTAGAATATAGAAAAAGTACCCCAGAAGTTAGAGATAAACATCTCACTCCTGAGGTATTTTTAGCATATAGATTATTCTTCTGAATCTCTTTTTATTTTTGGAATTTTTTATCATCCAGTTTAGGAATCCCCTTGTTCTCAATCTTAGGAAGGTTATTTAGTTCTTCAAGAGTCGGTACTTTCTGATATACCTTAGCAGGTCGATAGAGTAAAGCAAACGAGAAGAACAAAGCAATAATACTCCCAATAGCTGCTATGTTCCGTTTACTCGCGTCTAACGAAGGGACCTCAGCTCCACTTGTACTAAGCTCCTTCCATTCAGGGTGTACTTCTTCAATGGATTTTTTCTCTTGCCAAAGCGGAACGAGTAAGAAATGATTGAAAGGTACAACTGTAGCCATAGCTGTCGCTCCTAATGGAATAAACCTATTGGAATTTACGATAAGCACGATGCTGAGTATAGATAATAATACGAATAGAACGATTACTAACACTAGTCGAATTTTATATTCTTTTCTTAATTGCAAGTATTCTTCTTGTGTCATCTAATCTAAACCCTCTTTCTCTTAAATTCTGAACAGTTGAAGATCTTTATCATAGCAACTTTTAGTATATATCTTTGATAAAGGCTACAACTTGACGGTTTCCAATCCTAACATAATAGCCACCGCTATTATTGACAAGTTTATCCCCTTCATATCGATCGATCTTTACAGCATAAAGACCACTAGGTAAGGATTGATTGTTAAAAAACTCTTTCAATTGCGATTCAAGGTCTTTAAGATAAGCATCATATAACTGATCCTTCTTGTCTTCTGGAGTGTAGTATCGAAATTGAAATTCTGGTATAAAGATATCTTTTTGGAAAAGATATTGGGCATCCATAGGATACATCCCTTGTAATGCTTGTCCATTTCTTTGATTTTCTTCTAAGATTTCATCATAAAGATAGATATTGCCAGATTTACTATTAAATTGAAAATCAATTCCATCGTACTTCAAAGCAGTCATTTTAGGATCTGTTATTGAACTGTCCAATGTTTTTAAAAATTCGCTAGTACCTGGACTAATCTCAATCCCTAGATAAGCTAATTCTGGAAAAGTGAGATAAATTTTTTTATTTTGTTTATAATCAACTTCTGCATCTGTTTTTCTATACTTTTTATGTTCTGAAGAACGAGTATAGTATTCAAAACGACTCTTAGCCTGATAGGTTTTCCCAGCTATAGTTTCACTGTAAGTACCATGGATAACAAATCCTCCCACGCTTGTATAGTTTTTTTCATATTCTTCTAACTCAAACTGACCTGTAAGACCATAGTTCTCATAAGAACGATGCACAGCTTTCTCAAGTTCATTCCGACTTGCATGGGCAAATAAACCCCACATATCCATAATAGTAATAATAGGACTAATAGCAATAAGGACACACACTATTATAATTGAATTTTTTATATCTTTACTTTTTTGGGAATTTGGAATATTATTACGTTTCCTTGCTAAGTTTAATATAATACCCACTACAATTGCAAATAACAAAAGACGCACTTCACAACCTCCTTATTTCGAGTTAAATAAATATGGAAAAAACTCTACAAATTTACTTTTTCCCGTTTATTCTTTAAGCTACGAAATCTATGTCTCATTATACCACAAAAAGAGAGCGTCTTTCGCTCCCTTTATTACTCCGATAATTCTACTTTCAAACTCATATCCGTCGGTTGTAATACCTTCTGAACCGCTGCAAGAAAGGCTAGTCCATTATCAGATGGAGAATATTGGAAGGTAATATGGATGACTTTTTTGTCAAACTTATCGCCATATCGTTCCACATACTGCTTGCTTTCGAGGAAGTAGATGTAGTTGTTGAGTTTTTCTTGAAGTTTCAAGAGATGTTCCTCTTCCAGAGACTCTATCCATTTGTTTTCATCAATCAACAACAACTCTAGATGGTCATCTGAAACACCCATAGCATCGATGCTTGTAACGTCTAGTTCAATTTTCTCAACTGTTTTAATGGTTTCTACTACCTTTGGTGGATTGTAGTATTTTTCCTTGAATTCCTTAAGAATCTTCTCTACCTTTTCTTCATCACACTGCCTGTATAATGGACTACGGTCTAATACATTACATAGTCTTTCATAGGTATAAGTACGTTTCTGCTCATCCGATAATTTTGAAATGCTTTCTATAATATTTCTTACCAATTCATCTGTTTCAATAACAAAGGGAAGGCTTGTATATCTTCTTAAACGACTGCCTTGCATAGAAATATAATCAGTCACCTTATCTAATTTGACTAGGTCAGTCGATAAGCTAAAATCTTTCAAGATGTCAAAAGTTCTTCTTGCTATATCCTCATCACCTTCCACATACAGAGGATATAAGCAATATTCCATTAATACTCCAATATCTGTACTATTCACATCATAAGAATCTCGTTGTCGAAAACGATACTTCGGTTCCGTCCCTAGAAAAACTTCAGCTTCTTTCCCTTCCTTCATTATTTCACGATAGTCTTTTACAAAATTTTGATAATCTTTAGGCTCTGGTATTTCAAATTTCTTCATTTATTTACTCCATTCGTTAATTCTAAAAATCCCTTCAACTGAAATAATTTCATTAGTGCCTGGTCTATAGACACGTGGATTTTTGATTTCATAATAGCCTTGACGTTCAATCGCAGATAGAAAGTCATCGTAGGAATGCCCCTTCATATCGATTGACGGCATAAGTAGTTCGCTGTTTAAAACCGTTAAATAATCTTTTTAAAAATCTAGTCCCATTATACCACAAAAAGAGAGCATCTTTCGCTCCCTTTATTACTCCGGTAATTCTACCTTCAAACTCATATCAGTCGGTTGCAACACCTTCTGAACCGCAGCGAGAAAGGCCAATCCGTTATCCGATGGAGAATACTGGAATGTGATATGGATGACTTTTTTGTCAAAGTTATCGCCATATCGTTCTACATACTGCTTACTTTCGAGGAAGTAGATGTAGTTGTTAAGTTTTTCTTGAAATTTCCAGAGATGTTCCTCTTCCTGCCAACCGACTGGATCAACAAGGAGTAACTCTAAATGATTATCAACTATACCAATAGCGTCAAGTTCGCTAGGTTCTAGTTCTGAAACAATAGATTTGGTTACGATTTGGGTAAATTTTTCAGGAGAAAATATTTTTTGGTTATCAGATAAATCATTGAAAATTAAGTCAGGATTATTTTGTATAAAAATTTTATTCGACTCTTCTTGTGTATATTGTTTTTTAGATTTCCAAAAACCATATTGTGCATAATTCATCAACTCTTTACCAGTATGTTCTCCCGACATATAACTATCTGCAGCTTCTTTGGGGATTTCTTGAACTACTTCTGGCATAGTAATATTAAAAGTTGGATAACGCAAGAAAAACTTATCATCATCTTGACAAATTTCCAACATATCTTTTTGACTAGTATAAATCGACTTCATTTTTAATATCTATTAGCTCCTTGTGTTTTTTTAAATATTTTTTCCCATACCATTCCTCCACAGTCTTACCTTCCCACTCACGATACTCTTCAGGATATTTCCATTTGTAGAATGCTTGTAAATAGCTAGGAAATTCGATGTAAATTAGCATAGCAATGACAGCAATATTTAGGATAATCCATGTTATCAAAAGACCTAATCCTTCTAATGAAGTTGAAAATTTTATGGAAAAACTTTTTATAATAAAGTTTATAATTACTCCAATTCCCAAAAAACTCATTCCATAAATCGCTATCTTATTGGCAATTTTGTTTCGAAGAGAAGAGCCACTTCCATTACCATACATCAGTTTTTTAAGACTTTCAATTTCAAGGCTAAACATAAAATAGGCTAATATAGTAATAAAAACAAAAATAGCAGCAACCATCCAAATAGATAAAGTTGGTAATGACATATCAATCGCTAACAGATTAAATTCAAGACTAAGCCAAATTAGAAATGTGATGACATGAAAATGATTGCGATAAGGCAGTATAAAAGCTTTTCTAAAAACTTTACCAATCAATATGATAAATACCCAAATTAAGAAACAGACTAGATATACCTCAGCTGTTAGTAATGGATGTTGATAGATAGGCAATCTTAAATCTTTAGGATCAGAGTTGTGCAAGGACAGCGAGAAAACAAGAATCATAAAGTTTATAATGACAGGACCGATAAGAGTGAAAACAATATTCTGAATATGAAGAACTAGTTTAGACTTTCCTTCCCTATAATATGTTTCTAATTTAGAGAAAACATTTCCTTTCTGATACTGTAAAAAACCATCATCTTCTAGATTAAGACTTTCTTCAAAACTTGCGCTAAAAATAGATCTTTTCTTCATGATTTTCACCCAAATCCTATTTTAATAACTCCTTGTGTTTTTTTAAATATTTCATTCCATACCACTCTTCTAAAGATTTTCCCTCCCACTCGCGGTATTCTTCGGGATATTTCCATTTATAGTAAGCATAAAGGAAATAAGAAAACTCCATAAAAATAAGCATTGCAATTAAACCAATGTTTAACAAAATCCAACATATGAAGAGACCTAAAAGAGTTACGGAATGTGAAAAATTAATAGAGAAGGCTTTGAAAATATAATTAACAATCAAAGCTAATCCCAATAGACCTGCTCCATAAATAGCAAGGTCTTTAGCAATTTTATCGAGTAAGGTAGGTGACTTAACTTCTCCATACATTAGATTTTTCAAATCTTTAAGTTCTATCCTTAACATCCAATAAATTAAGGCTAAAAGAATACAACCAATAGCAAAAAGCCCTAAAATTGTTAGAAATGGTAATGCTAAACCAATAGCAGCGAGATCGAACTCTATAACAAACCAAATCAAAAACGTTATGACATGAAAATGAGTCCTATATGGAAGAATAAAAAATGGTTTGAAAAATTTACCAATTAGAACTAAGAGAAGCCATATAAATAACCCGATTACATAAACATGAGCCGTTAAAAAATTATGATTAGAAATTGGAAAGACTAAATCTTTTGGGTCACTAGTATAAAGCATTGTTGAAAAAGCCAATAACAAGAAATTGATGCCAATTGGGAAAATAAGTGTCAATATACCATATAAAACAGCGTTTTTAAAATAGTCAAATACATTCCTTGGAGGTTTGGACATTTTTTTATCTTGTTCCTTCAATTGATACTGTAAAAACCCATCATCTAATAAATTTAAACTTTCTTCAAAACTTGCTTTAAATAAGGATTTTCTTTTCATATTCTATCACCTAAATTTAATTATTTTTACATTCTTTTGAGGACTATCTCATATTCCCGTTCTTTTCCAGGTGCAAATGCAAGGGGTTATGGTTGTTAGAAAAATGAACTTTTTTTACTTTTTTTGATTCTTCTTTACCATAGGCAAAAAGATCTAGTTGGTACGTGCATTTCTTATCAAACTCTCCATTACCTTCTTCCGCTTGTGCAAATTATTGGCTAAATACAAATAGAGAATAAACAAAAGCATCGAGTGGAAAAATAATGGCAAAAAACTAGGATATGACAGATAGACTAGTACAAATACTAGCAGACTGATAAGACTACAACGTATAAAGAATAATATGATAGCCGCATTTTTCTTCGATACTTCTAAGAACTCTAAGTACTCCAAATCTGTAAATAGAGCCGGATACAAATCCAAATCTTTCTTAAAATAGACATCTAGCAATTTTCCGATAAATAAGGAAAGACAAGAGAATAAAATCAAATAAAGAAACTTGTGAGCAGGTATACTAAAGATTGTCAATCCATTCAGAAATCTTATAAATGGAAGAACGAGCAACACCAGTGAAAATATAATGTACTGTTGACTCTTAGAAGTTTTTTCTGGAATTGAAAAATACAATTTCTTTGTCTTTAAGTCACAATAGACTAATTTGTTCTTAAATTCTACTAGATGAACTAGTCCTTTATAATGTTTTCTATTTTCTTTCATTTCCTTTGTTCAGTTCTTTCTCCAACTGTTTTAAGACAACTAAAATATCGCTTTTATAATCCATGGTCTCATCTACAAATCTTCTTGCTAGACTAAAAAAGCTGACTTCATCCGTCGTTTCTCCTCGTCCTATACATTCAGTCAGCTTGTAAATATCCTGAATGATCCCAGGATATCGTTTCTGGCTCGGATATTCCAAGTTAATCAACTCTTGTAATTGCTTAATATATTGCGTGTATTGGTTCTTCATAATTGAATTCCTTATTAACTTTAATCACTTCGTTTAATTTTTACTATGATTTGACCTAACTTCAACTATCTCATATTCCCGTTCTTCTCCAGGTGCAAATGCAATGTTGACAGTCCCTAGAAATATGAACATTATTAACATCATTAAACAAAGCATGCTAATGTTCTTCAAATATATGAATGCCATAGCAAATATAAGAGTTAAAGCAAAAATACATAGTCGCAATAGAAACATTTTGACATAAAAACCCAATGAATTTACTGGTTTTATCTTAAAATTAATAGATTGCTCCAACGATCTATTGAGTAATTTTTCCAAAGTCTTTTTCTTTTTAGAATATAAGAGTTGAAGCAAACTAAAAGACAATAATAGACCAATAACTACTATAACTAAGCTAGTTACTATCGAAAAATTAACATAAAAGTTGGCAAATAAATCAATATGATTCATACGAGCCCAGGCATTCACAAAAACTGCCAATCCTGTGGCTAATGACGTTGGAAGGATAAATTTGCTCGCTTTAGCGTTTTTTTCTTCGATTTTAACAAGTTCTTCATCTGAAATAGCATAAACTTTCTGATAAAAATACCAGTTTAGAGGCAAACAGAAGTATCCGAGAAAATGTTTAGGAGATCTATCTAATAGATACTGTCTCCCCTGATAATGAAATAATAGGTATCGAAGATTCCCTTTATAATATAATTTTATTTTTTGCATTCTAATCCTTACTAATCTAAGAAAACATGAGTTCTTCCCAAGTTATGATGAGCAGCTCGATATAATCTACATCTTATTTTAGTATTTTATCATTTATTTTATATAAGTGATGACTTTCAGTTCCAAAGGCAACATTTGAAGCCAACAAATATAGAAAGATGATTGCATTAGCCATTAAACCAAAAAGTAAGTTACCTGAGTAAAAATAATACAAGGACATAAAAAATGCTAGTCCACCAATAACTACTATAAAGCCTAGCAATTGTTTAAAGTCAATTTTTACTGGTGTGATTTTATAGTATTGTAAATGCCTAAGTTCGCGCCCTAGCACGGAGGCCATCCTTCTTTTCCGAGAATAGTAAAATAATTCAACCAAAACATATGTTAAAAGAAAAGTCATTAAAAAAAGTGCCACTGTCGTAAAACTTGAAAGATTCGTTTCAAAATACTTAGTAGTATCAATCTTGTTCACGCGTAACCAATTATATAAAAAGACACTCAGTCCAGCACCGAGAGAAGCTGAAACAGTGAGTTTTGTAGCACGTCCAGTTTTTTCTTTTATTTTACAATACTCATCCGATGTAATGGGATACACATGTTGAAAGAAAAGCCAATTTATAGGTGGAAAAAGATATCCTATCAAATGACATGGTCTTCTATCAAGTAGATAGTATTGATGATTGAATTCAAATACTAAATACCGAAAATTTCCATAAGTAAAGCAAATTTTTTCCATCATTTCTCCTTAATCACAAACAGATCACTTCTACTTAGCCCCTCTGAACTATACCCTAGCAAAGTAGCCTCATATTGATCTCCTAGTCCATTAGCATCATTCAGTTGAATCAACCACTCCTTCATGGTTTTTAATTTTACAATTGATACATAGAAGGTTTGAAATATTCTGTTTGGTAGAGAAAAGAGATTGTATTCATTGTCACTTGCATCTATGTAATAAATTTTGTTTAACTCTGAAGAAAAATTTATTTTTCCTTTAGTCCTAGAATCAACCGAATAAAAGTTATCAAGTTGTTCTCTAGTTAAGTATTCTTTCAGAATTTCGATATCCTCTATATCATTTATTAAAGTCATCAAGGGGAATTCAAAATCTGTAACACCTCTTTTAACAAAGATAGCAAAATAGAGTTGAGCTAACTCCTTGTTACGAATTTTACAATATTCTAAAATAACCCCTCTTTCATTTAGTGAAATAACAAATTCGTCTTCTCTTTTTTCTAGAATATAAATAATATCCACATTATCATATGCCTGCAACTTGTTATTTATTGAAACAATTTCGACATTTCTGATAAACCTTTTCAAACTTACAATATATTCATTATCAAACATTATCATTTCCTCGAAACAGATTCCATTTTTTTCTTCTATTAGATTGAAACCACAGTATCACAACATTACTTTTCAATAGAATTTAAAAAGTTATCAATGGCTTGGCCTTCTAAACTTTTTACTTTAACTCCCTGATCTTTAAAGATTCCTAAAGGTGTTTCGACTATTTTTAAGACTTCAATGTCTTTTCGGCTAATCTCTTTTGCCCATTCTAATTTGTTTATCTGCTTGAATCCCAACTCATCCTTTATTTGATTTTGATTGGCGCTTGGTTTTATTTCAAACCAATCTTTCTCAATATTCCTTCGAATCATCCCACTACTAACATAAAAAGAATGCCCCTTATATTGAATCTCATAATGAATCTTGTATAGATAGTCTAGCTCTTCCATTTTGACTTTTTTTGAAAAGAAATCATCAATTTCTTCTCCCCAAGAATCTACATAATTATTAAATCCCTCATCCTTTGTATCACTAGTCAGAACAATCCAATCATTATTACTAAGACCTTTTGAAACATGATATTTTTTACCCCGATAAATTGCAATCATTATTCACCCCTATTTTGTTACTTTCCAACCCAACCTTATGGAAACGTTCATCAGCTGTCTAGTCTTTTAATAAGCTGTCAATTCTTTTTATCAATAAAGAAAATTGTTCATTTTTTCTTTTCATGTATTCAGCATCCGAATCTAAGACATAAAAATCCGATAAACCATCTCTTGGGAAAAACATACTTTTGTACCTTTTCTGTAGGTGGATCATCGTTTCTGCTGGTATCTGGGGTTTTCCTATACTTTGTAGGATAAACTGCATTTCCTCAAGGGTACCTATGAAATTATTAACATTAATTTTTCCCTTGTAATCTGATAGAAACACTATTAAGTCAGATAACGAATTCGTCAGTTCTTCTTTTAAATTGGTCATCATGTCATTCTCCAAAATATTCTTTACCCATTAATAGAAACCGAGCTTATATTCGACATCTATATTTGACTATCTCATAAACTTTCTCAATAGCTTCTTCTTCATTTTTAAAGGAAGCAATTTCAATTAAACTCTGACGCTCTGACACTTCATATACCAGAAATTTATTTGATTTCGAATCCAGAAAATACCCTATTGCGAACTGCTCTAATTCTTTTTTGTTTAGATAGACTGTATGATATTTAAGCTTACTTCGATGACACTCTAAAAAAGTAAGTAACTCTTCTTTTGTCATTGTATTTTCTCCGTTAGTTTTATGACTTCTTAAATAAAGGTGATGTTTAGGTTATTTCCTTATTTCTTCTTTCTCCATATTTAGGATCAATGATACTAAATAAGCGAATTTGTTCTTCTTGAAGAAGGCTATTATAACGTTCAAAATCTCCATTAGCATTCGTCCATGCATTCTTTGATGCTATTCTAGTAACATATGATTGTAAAAGATCATAAAGTATATCTTCCTTATTAGCAAATTTTTTCTCAGAATTTATTTTGCCACGTTCGACACCAACAATGTAATAGTGATCGCCCTCTAAATAAATAGTACGTCCTTCCGGTAAGAATAGAGATGGTTTTTCTTCTGAAAATAAGTCCGACGGATTCAGATTTGTTTCCCCTATTTTTAATAGTAACTCTATTAATTCTTGCTTTAACTGCATTATTTTTACCTCATTCCATTATTCATAAATAATAATTATTTGCTAAACAAGAATAGAATACTGGTCTCACCTGATTTTGTATCGATATATGATATTATTTCCGCAAAAGAGGTATTAAATTTACTAGAGTATGTACTCTTTTCGGAAAATCTACCATATTGTTTTTCTAACCACTTATCCTGTATTCCTTTTATATCTTGTAGTTTATATTCAAATATATTCGAATAATTTATC